>CAYJVB010000006.1:6092-34845 GCA_964373575.1 uncultured archaeon
GGATCTCCGTACATATATCTCGTAGGTTCTATTGCAACTGGTGTTCTAGTTAATTCTGGAATAACCTGGTCAGTTAGATATTTCTCAGCACTACTATCATCCATACCATAATATTTCCAAATTCTTCTTGTTGTTGTACCCACTTTTGCATCTGGAGGTATACAAAGTTTTTTGAGATAATCTGGATGTTGTGATAGATATACTGAAATTTCTCTCAAATATTCAGGTGTATTTAATATATCTACAGAAAGTCTGCCATCCAATCTGAAATCTTGAAATGATACTGCTCTATCTTTTTTCATAAGAGGGTGTTTGAGCAATGACGGGTCTTCATCAACGAATTCTTTTGCCAATCTTTCTGCTATTTCCCATGCAGGATATTGCTCTTCGATAACTAATGGTATTATTTTTCTAGGATCACCACCTCTCATTAAAGAACATTTATCTATAATACCAGTAGTTCTAGAGATTGCTCTATCGTATTCTTCTTCCAATTGATGTTTATACGCAAAATCATCCGGGAATATTCTCAAACCCTGTTCTTTCTCATGAACATGTATTACAACTGGTCCACCAACAGAGGGTGTGACTGGTGTTGCATGTAAAAGACTTGGTGTTTTTCTTAAGACGAATGTAGCTGTTGCTAGTTTCTCTTCGTCGGGAACTGTTGAGTCGTATAGAACTTGATCATCTGTTTTATAACATGGTCCTGATTTAACCAGCATTTGTGAAAAATCTGAGTAACCATGCACTAATGAAGGTGGAGCACATGATACTCTGCTTAACAATGTTCGTATTTCTTCTTCATCTTTTTCACTAAGTTGTCTGCCTCTTTTTTCACGTGGAGAAATGTGAGGTATAATAGTTTGAAGGTACTTCATAGAATCCAGATAATATTGAATACCCATGTTAATCACCAGTAGGAAATTTTTTACTGATATCTGAATCTAAATAAACATCATCGGTAATTGTTTGATCGTAGATTCCGTTCTATTGCCATTCTAATCCCCATTGTCAGTACTTTTAAATGGGAACATTACTATATAAATATTATTCTTAAATAATCGTATTTTTTACAAAAAACGTTAGTTTTAAGTACTAAAAATGGAAAATTATTCTATATGTTAAACCAAAAGGATGCGAAAATTCTGCAACTAATTGAAAAGGATTGCAAATTGTCGACTATGGAAATAAGTAGAAAGACGGGAATACCACCAACAACAGTACATAATAGAATAAAGAAGATGGAAAAGGAGGGGATTATAAAACACTACAAAGCTGTGATAGACAAAAAAAAGATTGGAAGAGGAATAGGGGCGTATGTAGAGATAGTAGTTAATTATCCTTCTGATTCTTCAAAAGATTTTCAGGAAGGCATAGCTAAAAAATTGGCATTTCTGCCTGAAGTTGAAGATTTAGCAATAATGACAGGTGAGACTGATATAATGCTTAAGGTTTACGTTAGAGACACTGATGAATTGAATGATTTGGTTACAAAAAAATTGAGGATTATTGAAGGCATAGATAAAACTAGAACTGCTGTTATTCTGAAGGAAAATTTTCGGTGAAACATCAAATTTATAAGCCTTAAACCAAAAGAATGTTTATCCCGTTAATACTGCATTGACAGGAGGGTATTGGAATGGTTATTTTAGATAAAATTAAAGAATTGAAAGAAAAGTCGAAGAAGAGAAAATTTAATCAAAGATATGATTTAGTAATTAATTTAAAAGATTTCGATCCTAACAAGGCAGAAAACAAGATCGATGAAATATTTGTTCTACCAAAAGGCAGTGGTAAAGAAACTGTAATAACTTTGTTTCATTCTGAATTGAAAGAAATGAAGGGATGTAAGATATTCAATGGTGATGAGATTGAGGCTTTGGCTAACAACAAAAAGGCTTTGAGCAATTTGATTAATAGAACCAATCTTTTTCTTTCTGAACCTAAGCTTATGACTGTAGTTGGTAAGCACCTAGGAAAATACCTTGCACCCAGAGGATTAATGCCAAAACCTATTGCTGGTGATATTTCTGGATTAATCAATAGTTATAGAAACAGTGTGAGGATCATTCTCAGGAAAGATAATATAATCCATACTGTAATCGGTAGTGAAAATATGACTGATTTGGATGTTGAAGAGAATGTAAAAGCTGTTATGGAATTTTTGAAATCAAGATTACCCGCTGGAAAGAACAACATTGGTGGCGTTTATTTGAAATTTACAATGAGTAAACCAGTAAAACTTGAGGTGTAGTAAGTGGTACAAGAAAAAAAGAAACAGGAAGTCAGGAATTTGTCAGAAAAGTTGAAGGAATATAAAGTAATAGGTTTTATTGATCTACATAAAACACCGTCTAAACACCTGCAGGCAATTAGAAAAGAACTAAGAGCTTATCTTGAAATTAAGATGGTAAAAAAAAGGTTAATTGCTTTAGCTGCCAAAGATGCTAACAGATCTGGATTAGAAAAATTATTTGGGCTTGATGTGAAAAAACCGGCTGTAATTCTGTCAAACGAGAATTCTTTTAAATTGTACAAACTTTTAGAATCCAATAAATCTGCAGCATTCGCAAGGGAAGGTGATATTGCTTCAAGTGACATTATCATTTCAGAGGGTCCAACAAAACTTCCTGCTGGTCCTGCTATTGGAGAATTACAGAGGGCGAAAATACCTGCTATGGTAAAAGAGGGGAAGATTCATGTTACAAAAGATACTATCGTTGTGAAGAAAGATGGCATTATATCAGCTGATGCCGCAAACATTCTCAAAAAACTTGATATTCAGCCTATGAAGATCGGAATAAATCTTGTAGCCACGTGGGAAAATGGGGATATTTTCGGTAAGGAAATACTTTCTGTCAGCACAGAGGAATATGTAAACAGTATGTTGCTGGCATACACATACGCAATTAATCTCGCTGTAAATATAGGATTTCTGACGAAAGAATCCGTGAAAATAATGTTGCAGAAAGGATATCGCGAGGGTAAAGTTTTAGATGAACTAGTTGGGGGTAAAACAAATGAAATATCTAATACTTAAAGGATTAAAGCTTTCAGAAATAAAATCTCAGGAGGTGTAAAGAGTGGAATACATATATTCAGTCCTGTTGCTTCACTCGACAGGTCAGCAAGTGAATGAGACTAACGTAAAGAAAGTGCTAGAAAGTGCGGGGATCAAAGCTGAAGATGTAAAGATAAAGGCTTTGGTATCGGCATTAGAAGGCGTTAATATAGACGAAGTTATAAAACAAGCTGCTATGCCTGTAACTGCGGCACCGGTAGCACAAGAAAAGAAGGCTGAAGAAAAGGCAAAACCAAGTGTTGAAGAGGAAGCAAAGAAGGCTGAAGAAGCTGCAAGTGGATTGGCTAGTTTATTCGGCTAAGTGGAAGTGAACTAATGGAAACGCTGCTAAAATTTGCTGAAAGGATAAAAGACACACAATTAAAAGAAAAGGTTGTTGTGATTTTAAAAGACCTTAAATTGTCCAATAAAAACTTCCAGAAGTACAAAGCTGAAAGATTAGATAGAGCTGCGAGTGTTTTTTCTGTTGGCTCCTCTGGTCTTGGACCGGTTGAAAGAGATGTTCTAAACCACACAGTTGCACTTACAGAATTTTGTATAGAAGCGCTGAAGATTTTCAAGGAAAAATATGGACTACAATTAAATGAGGATTATTTGATTGCTGGATCATTGCTGCATGATTTGATGAAGGCATTTGAATTCAATAGGGATGAAAAGGGCGGTCTAGAACCAACTGGCATAATGCTTGACCACACAATGTTAGGGGTTGCTGAATTGTATTTAGAGGATTTCCAGAGGAGGTTATTCATATAGTTGCATCGCATTTTGGTGAAGGAGGACCGACTCCACCGAGATCATTTGAAGCATTAACATTACATTATCTTGATAGTCTTGTTTCTCTTGTTGAATATTATCATTTGGGAAAATTAAATTTAGAAAGACAACTTGAGGAATTTAAGAAAAAATTGGTAGAGTCTGGTGGAGAAACTGAATAATATTGAAGATATGTTTCTTGAAATAGAAAAAATCTTGAAAAGTTTGAAAAAAGATGATCTTGTTTGCATAATAAGCCATGACGATGCTGATGGATCATGTAGTGCGGCCTTGTTTTCACTTTTGGTTCAAGAAATAATTGGTACATATCCACTCATTTTTCCTATAAGAGGTGCCAACAATGTAAACAAAAAATTATTGAGTTCTTTGAAAACATTGAATCCTGAGATGGTTGTTGTTCTTGACATGTCTGTAGATCCTAAGAAACTCAACTTGTTTTCTGGATTTGTACTGGATCACCATATTTTTGAAATTGATGATAGGCAAAGAAGTATGCTTTATTTCAACCCGAGATTTTTTGAAAAAGATGACGAGAAAGTTGTTCCGACAAGCTATATGGTTTATAGAATAATGCAAAATATGTCTCCTGATAAAAAAGTTTCTTGGATTGCTGGTATTGGTATAACTGAAGACCATAGAGTTTTTATTTGCCAAGATGTATTTGATGACATAAAAAAAGAGTATCCGGAACTTTTGAGGAATAATCAAATTACTCAAGATGCTATAGAGAAAACTGTTTTTGCCCAAATGTGGGATATCGTAAGGGCTGGAAGGATGGTAAGGGGTGGTGAAGGTGCCAAAACTGCTGTTCTTGCTTTGATGGAAACCAAACATAGGCCGGATCAATTTGTTAACGGTGTAAGCGAATATTCGTATACGTTGAAAAAATATTATGAGAGAATGTTAGATGCGACTCAGACTTTAATGAAAGACTTGGAAGTTAATGGGAAATTTTACAAGGAGAAAAAAGTCGTTGTTTATGAACCTAAAAATATTGGTTTAAGTGGAATAACATCTTTTCTTTCTGATAAAATAAGACAGGAGTATCCGGAATGGATATCATGTGTTGTCAGCAAAAGTTCTCTAGGGGGTAAGGCGAAGATCAGCATAAGAGTTGAGCAAACAAAGAGAAGTACTGATCTGGTGCAAGTACTTAGGAATATTCAACAAAAAATACCGTCGATTAGCGGGGGTGGCCATAAATCGGCAGTTGGTCTAAATATAAATTATAGAGATTTCAACAGGTTTTTAGAGGAATTTTTAGCTGCTGTTTAGCCGAAAGGAAGCTAATAGTGACTTATTTTTTATGTTCATCCACATTGTACTCCTCCAAAAATGAAGTATACCGCCACAACCAATTAGGTTTTAGTGATAAAGATGCATTGTCATAGATGTGATTCACCAAGAATTATCAAGTTTTTAGACGGTTTTGGAAGCAAGAGGGTTTTTTGTAAGAGCTGTCATGAGAGCTTTTTGTTAGAAGAAGTAATGATGGCTCAAAAAAAATTAATAGAATTTGGAGGTGTTACGAGCTATGCAACAGATGGCAACATTGCAATTAAACTGGTTGGAAGATAGAGGACTCATAAAATTGAGGACTAATTTAATAAATGGGAACAAAATTTTTGGTTCACTGAAGCCTGCTAAAGGCTTCTTTACTAATAAGCTATAGCGACTATTCCAACAAATGAAAACACCTTGTTTTAGTCTGTCTATTCTTGTTAACAAATAATTGGTTCGAAACATATTGACAAAACTTTTATCTTTCCATCAGTTCCAGTTGGTGTTACCACTAGTTGAGTTGATGGTATATCTATAATCGGTGATTGGACGTTATAATTAATAGGAGTTTTTTCTAAATTTGATATTATCCATAATCCACCTTTGCACTTTGTTACCGAACATGTGAATTTTTCATTAACTTTTATTTGAGGTTTGTCGCATTGGAGAGTATATTCAAGGGGCAGTGTTGTTGAAGTAGTACTGGATTTTATAGTTGTAGATGTTGTAGATTTAGATTAAATTCTAGATTTCAGAACAAAAAATCCGTGGTCTCTTTCATAAGGTTCTAAAGTAACAAAATCTGCTACATTAAAATGTTTTTCTAACTTTCTTCTTTCCTCTTGATAAATTCTTTGTGGTTTTGATGTCACATCAATACTTCTTGATTTTATCGCTATCATTGCGAAACCATCTTTTTTCAGAAACATTTCACAGTTTCTAATTATTACGTTAGTCATATCTGGGACTGCAACATCTGCGTAAACTAAATCTACTTCTTCTAACCAATAATAGTCTTCAGGTTTTCTAGCATCAGATAATAGTGGTACTATGTTTCCTCTTTCTTTGCCTAGTGTCAATGCGTCGCGCAAAACTCTTTCAGAAATTTCAATACCATATATCAAACCATTTTTACCAACTATATCGCTAAAATGTGAACCTGTTGTACCACTGGCAAAACCTAAATATAGGACCTTCATTCCAGGCTTCAGGGGAAATGTAGTAAGATTTTTGTAAATCGCTGCTGCTGGTTTCGATCTTGTTGGATCCCAGGTTCTATATTCTTTACCATCTTGCTTTATTAGTTGTTCATCGTAAACTTGCTTTCCGGGGTTTAAATTAAGAGTTGCGAGTTTTCCCTCTATCCAATAAACTCCTTCAAATTTATTTTGCTGATCTTTATTTTTCATTATATCACTTTGTCCATATTATGACACACTTGCTATTAACACATGATGGCTTGCCTGAGCCGCAATCTAATGTGCCGTCTCTACATTCCTCGGTGCAACTAATGCTAGAACAGCTTGGTGCATATAATTTATTAACCACGTCTGTTGGGTGGCAGCATTGTGCTGGAACACAATCTGAATCAATAAAACATGATTTTTGTCCTGTATTTAAATTAAGATTTGATGAAATTAGCAAAATAATTAATACCCCGCCTACTCCTAATAAGACCAAGATCACAACTAAAAATGCTGATATATTTTCTATTTTCATTTTTGTTCTCCAATTATTTTTTTCATTCTTTCATCAAGATTTTTTTTCAATTCATCAGATTTATTTAATTTTCCATAATGATCCATTTTAATAGCGATGTTCAATTTTGATGCCAAAACTCTTGCTACCTTTCCACGTTTTTGAATAGGCGCTTTTTGGACTAATGGATGAAGATAAAGAATACCGTGTTTTGGACTTCTGCCGTGACCATGAAGGTATCTAAAAAGACTTTTTTCTGCGCCTAACAATTGAAGCGTTGAAGATGCTTTTTTGGCAAGCCTATCCATTCCGCCTGATAACGAAATTAAGCGTGCTCCTAATAAACTACCTGCTAAAGAATTAAAGTTTGGCGCCACTTCCTTCATGATATGTGTCAGATATTTTTCCAAATTTTCTCGTAATTTAAATAGTCCAATGATTTGAGATGCGTATTCTTTCACATATTTTTCGTCATTATCATCGAGTTCAATTCCCATGCTTTTTTTTGCTAAATCTAAAAATTCTTTTTCTGTTATATTTTTTCTAAGACCGAATGTCGATATTAATTTTGCAAATCTTTCGTGTTTATCTACAAGCCTATTTATTTCTGGAAAGTGTAGACCATACCATTCTCTAAGTCTTGCTGAGAAAATGTTAAGAGATTTGTCTATTTCATCAATAGCATTAATAACCTCTACTATGACTCTGTCTTTTTTTATCACTTCTTTTATTCTGAGACGTGAAAACTCTATGCCTATCATTGTAAGAAATTGATTGAATTTAATGTCATCAAAATTAAATTTTTGTTTAATTTTACGAAAACTGGATCTAATAGCTTTATCTCCGACGTTGTTCGGTTCGTAAATATACTCATCGCGTTTTCTAGATGAAATGAATTCTTTGTAACCCTTTTTTCTTAACCGGTTTATAATATCTTTTTCTTCTTCAGTTATTCCAGTTAATAGCTTTTCTGCAACGATGCTAGGATCTTGTTTAAAGAGAACCTCCTCTATCACGGTTCCTTTGTCGTCTACGGCAAAAACGCCTAGTGGGTTCAATATTATATACGCTTTCATTCTATCGTCCTATAATCAATTCACAAATCTAAATTAAAATTCACATTTATAAATGCTAAAATGATGGGATGTATAAATTTACTTTAACTATAATAATTATAGGGAGACTATGCAGAAAAAGTGTAGTAAATGCGGTAAGAATATTAGAGAAGCTGGGAGGCTTGTAAGGGTAAACTGGCTTGGTTTTCGTGCTCCTCTCTGCAAACAGTGTAGAAAGGATTTAAGATCTAAAAAAAGAGATTATCCTTCTGCTGGAAGAGTTTTAAGAAGACTTCGATAGTTCTTTTTCTAATTCTGAAAGTGCTTTGATTCTTTTCCACGTTAATGGGTGACTAGAAAATATTTCAGATATTTTGACTAACGGGTTCCTTTTTTCCCACTCTATTGCTTTTTCTAATTCTTTGTTGTTCAAATTCAAGTCTGAGTATTCGTCTTTAAATTGTGCTAGTTCATGAACAGAAGTTATTGGATCAGCAATGTAGAAGCTTCTTGCTGCTTGATCAGTTTTGTCAGGACTTATGCTTAGGCCATATGTTATTTTTGCTAGGGCACTTGATAGAAATTTTGGCTTAGTCGTTCTCCCACTGAAATTATCTGCATAAAATTCTCTTAACCTACTCAGATAAAGTACTAGAAGATTAGAAACAAAATAGACTATAAAAGCTAGCAAACCTACTAATAAGGCTCCGCCTTTTCTATCTTCTTTATTTTTTGGCTGAAAGACTAAAAATCTAGCAATATAATAAGCAATAACTGGTATTGCTGCTACTATTGTCATAACAACCATGTCTTTGTTTTTAATGTGTCCTATCTCATGACCTATAACTGCAGAAACTTCTTCTTTAGTAAGTGTGTTTAACAAGCCTTGAGTTACGGTTAGTGTTGCTGAACTTGGAGTTCGACCAAAAACAAATGCGTTAGGTGCTCCAGTTCTTGCTAATGCCAACTGAGGAACAGGGACTTTGTTTTTCTTGCAAATATCTGTCACAGTTTTTCGAAGCCATGGATATTCATTTTTTTCTAACAGCCTCATGTTAGTGGTCCACCAGATAATCTTAGGCCCTATTAACCACTGAAGGAACAAAAGAAAGATTGCTAGAAAGACTATAACATATCCTGAGACGGAGAAGTAATATCCGACCGCTGCTAAAATACCTAAGAGAAAGCCGAATAACAGTAGCAAAGTCAGATTCATTGCAAGTAATAATTTGAAAGTCATAACAGTATTTATTTTATTGTTGGATTATAAATTTGTTACTGTAGTTGAATAATTATGAAAATGGACGAAATGGTTTTGTTATTGGGTAGAAAGAATTTTCTTGTTCAGTTATCTAAAGAAAAATTTCATACAGAGTTTGGAATTATAGATTTGTCTAAAATTGAAAAAAAGAAATTCGGTGGTAAAATAAAGTCCCATACAGATTATGAATTCACAATAGCTAAACCTACTTTAATTGATGTTTTAAATAAGAAGGCAAAACGGTTACCTCAGATAGTAATGCCAGATGATGCTGCAATGATTCTGGCCACTACTGGCATATCTCCGGATAGTTTTATTGTTGACGCTGGAGCGGGATCGGGATTTCTTGCTATATTTTTGGGCTATTATTGCCAAAGGGGTAAAGTTGTTACATATGAGAGGAATAAAAAATTTGCAAAGGCTGTTGAGGATAATGTCAATTTAGTTGGTTTGAAAAATGTACAGGTTAAGCGAAAAGATGTTTTGAAAGGAATTTCTGAAAAAAATGTTGACCTGATAACACTAGATCTTATTAACGCGGGGGCTTTGGTTGATAAGGCTAGAAAAGTCCTAAAAGCAGGTGGGTGGTTAGTTGTTTATTCTCCTTACATAGAACAAGTAAAAGAAATAGTGAAACAAATGAAAAAGTGTGGAATTTCTCATGTAAAAACAATTGAAAGTATAAGAAGGACGTGGCAAATTGAAGATTATACAAGACCGCATACATCTGGTGTCATGCATACTGGATGGTTAACATTTGGAAGGAAATTGTAGATGATTATGAAAGGGGAGAAATTGAATAAATCTAAAATTGTTTCTGACGAAATTACAGCATATGGTCATGAAAACATATTATCTATGCACAACTCGACTATTGCCATAACTAAGGATTCGCGATTGACTAAAAATGGAGATTGCATAATTGCTGTGAATTCAGATAAATCCTGTAAAGATTTGAAAGATCAGCTGAAAAGATATTTGATGTCTGGAAAACCTGTAAAAATAGTTATTGAAGTAGATGGTATTAGAGACGAGGTAATCGGTTTTGGGTCACGTCAATTGAAATTGACTTCTACCAAGGATATTGTAATTAGAAAATCTGGCTTTATCGATGACAGAACACTTATTATTCGTGCCGACAAATCAGCGGTCAATATTAATAGAGAATTAATCGATAAATTAAAGTATCCAAAAAATGTTGTGAAAATAAAAATTGAAATGATTAAATGGGGAAGCCGAGATTTGAACTCGGGCCGCCAACTTTTTCTTTAATTAATAACCCGAAGCTGGAAATCTAGTTTTCATTAATACTAGTCCAAGCTATACTACTTCCCCCTTGTTGTTAAATAATATCTGTTGCCTTTCTTCCTTTTCTCCTAACTGCTCTTTTATCTGTTTAGCAATAATTGGGCCGACAACCCTGGAAATGGAGTCTATTGCTGCATTTCTCAAATCTTCTATCGCCTTAAATCCTGCATTAAATAATCTTCTAGATCTAACTCGACCTATGTTTCTTAACCTAACTAGAGGCAATAATTCTTCTTTTATTCCATGTTGCATTCTGATTCTAATTTTTTTAAGTGAATTCAATAACTCTTTGTGCCCCAATAGCAAGGTTATTTCATGAACAGAATATAACAGCCAGTCTATGTTTGTTAGACGTGTTCTTAATTCTCCTGGAGCTATGTTATGTTTAGTTAGAATGTAATCTTCGGTTAATTCATTAATCCAGTCATAAAAAACTAGAGCTGTCTTTACTGATTTAACAAAATTTTCATATTCATCATCCCATTGTTCAGGGGTTTCTATCAGGAATTTTCCGTCATTTTCTATCAATATTTTCTCAATTTCTTCTACATCTTTATTTCTTACAGATAATAGGGGTCTCATTTCTGCTGTTTGGGTTAACATTTGAAGATAACCAAAAACAGTTATGTTCATTTTTGTAGCCTTATTTATGGAATTAACGAAATGGTACCCTGTTATTGGATCCAAATAAAGTTCTGATATTCTTTTTCCTAATTTTGTTGCCTTTAATGAGTCATTTTCTTTAACTATGAATTTGAATTTGATCAGCATGTCAATAATTCGTTCTAACTTAAACTTTATTTCTGAAATACTACCATACTGATATGAGAAAAATGTTTTTTCAAAAAAATTAATCAAACCCTTTTCTGAGTTTACAAAATCTGATGCTACCAAGGCTAGTGTATGCATACGTAACACCGGTTCTAAAGCCAATTTTGATTGAATTTCCTCTGGACTGGCCTGAATATATCTGTCAATAAATTCGCTTGCTTCAGATTCCGATTTTGCTATTAGAATTGATTCACCAAAACTGTCATATTGAGGTCTGCCGCTTCTGCCAACAAACTGCTTATATTCCATAACTGGAATGTATTGAGAACCGTAACCGGCATAATATCTTTTTGCATCACGAATCATTACACGAAAAGCTGGTAAGTTGACGCCCATTGCAAGTGTTGGGGTTGCTATTATTACCTTTATTACACCTTTTTTGAATTCTTTTTCAATTGTTTTTTTTTGTTTAGTTAATAACCCTGCATGGTGAAAGGCGACACCATTTTTTATACATTCAGATAATTTTTTGCATTGTTTTGTAGGCACTTCTAAAGTATTTAATATTTCTTCGGCGTTTTTTTCCAATTTTAACTTTTCATCCATAGTAATGAATAACTTTGCTATCTTAGATAATCTTTCTGCAAAGGCTTCTGCATTTCTCCTCGTTGCGACAAAAACTAGTAATTGTTTTTTCATTTCAAGCGTATTTTCAACTACAGAAAAATCCTGTTCTAGATTTTCATTGAGTTTATAGCCCTCTCTATCCAAAAAATCTATTGTGTGATTATAAGAAATTCCTTCATATAGTCTTACCGGTCTCCACTCACTAACAATTGATTTTCCTTTGAGCCAAGACGCTAAATCTACAGAATTACTAATAGTTGCACTTAATCCCAATATTTTTGCATGTGGATTCATCTCTCTTAGACGAGTCAAAAGAATTTCTAATGTTGGTCCACGTGATACGTCATTCAGCATATGTATTTCGTCCACTATTATTAGTCCTATATCTTTTACCCAATCTGCGCCATGCCGTATTAAACTATCGGCCTTTTCATTGCTGCATATTATTAAATCGCAGTCTCTAAGCCAACTATCAGAACTATCAAGGTCACCTACTGATAATGCAACTTTTATTCCAAATTTGGAAAAATTTTCTTTGAAGTTGGAATGATGTTCTTGGGCTAGAGCAACAAGAGGACATAAATAGAGAGTTTTTCTTTTTTCGTTAAAAAATGTTTTAAGAATTGATAAAGCAGCACATAAAGTTTTGCCGCTAGCTGTTGGTGCTGAAATTATTATATTCTTGCTTTCGAAAATACCGTTTTTTATAGAGAGTTGCTGCACTGGATTGAGTTGACTCAAGTTAAAGGACTCCAAAGTCTTTTGTATTATTTCTTCCGATGTTAACATGTTATCACGATTTGCCTATTGATTTAGGCCATTAAAACCTTTTATTTGTGCTGCAACTATTCTAGTATGATGAAAGTATTACTTGTAATGGATATGATAAATGAAATCATCAATTCTAGAGAATTTATTTGGTAATACAATATAAGTGTCATAATGTTTCTATTTGGAAAATTAGGTAACTACATTTAGAATACTAAATTTCTTTTAATGTACAGAAAATATTTTATTAATTGCAAGCGAATTCATGAACTGTGATTCGAATGCAATGTAAAATGTGTAATGGATATTTGACATATAAATTTGCCAACGGGATAGCACGAATGGAAATTTGCTTATTTTGTGGACATATGAGAAATGCAAACAGTATTTTATCGCCAATTTTATAATAGTTAGATTTTTATGTAAGAAAATTAAATTTTATTATGGTAACATGGACACGTCACATGATAAAAAAATTTTTTGGGGGTTTGTAATTTTTGTTGTAGGCTTTTTTTGGTATGCACAGGAAACTGATCTAGTTAGTTTGCAACCATTTTGGCCGATTATGGTAATGCTTGTTGGTTTTTTGTTGGTAGTAAAGGGCGCCTTTTATAAACAATGGGAAATGAGAACTAAAAGAAAACGTTAAGCTGGTTATTTTACAGAGAAAATTCTAATCTTAGTTTTTCGTCTCTAAGTTTTTTGTCCACCAGTTCGTATTTACTTGGAACGTTCAGGATTTTAAAGTATCCTTTATTACCCGCATATGCACGTAATTCTACCGAATTTGGCATATTATTGATCTCTATGTCTTTTTCTGATTTAACACCTGGCAAATCAGCAGTAATTATTGCCCCTGTATCAGTTTTTTCTGTAACAATTTCGGGTTCAAGAATTTCTTTGGGGTGTTGTCGTTCAGTTACTTTTCTTTGTTCGGATTTATAATATTGCTGTTTCTGTCTCATTGGGGTTACAGCAACTTGTGGTGACCCGAAACCTGTAGTTATACTAATTGTTATACCGTTTACAGCCTGTTTGACACCTTTTTCAGATGTTGGGGTGGCGAATTTTTTTCTAATTACTTCTAAATGCTTATTTATTAAGCCTACAAGCATGTTGTGCTCATTAATTTGGCGTCCACAGGATGGGCAGTAATTCCATTTCGACTCAATGTCGTGTTTACAATAAAGACATTTCATAAACGACCCCATAAATATAGATTGTTTCTACTGCCTTTTATAAATATCAACTTGAAAATTAGAAGTGAGAGTTGCATGTAGTTATATTATGTTTACTTTAGATATTTTTACTTAAATCGTCTTTTTTATTCCATTAATATCTTTCTGGTTTCTTTTACGCCTGGTTTCAGTTTTATAAGTCTTATTTTAACCACTTTTGACAAATCTTCACCTGCATCAACTTCTTCAATCATATCTGCCATATGTATATTCATATATCGACGTACGGTTGCTTCGGGTAGTCTGCTGCGTCTGGAAATTTCCCTTATCCAAAGCCAGTCTTCAGCATTTAAGAGTACTTGATAGAGCCTTTTCATTGTTTCCTCATTAGGTTTGCTGGGCCTTCCTCTACCTCTTTTTATGGACATAATAAATTATTACGCGGTGCGTATAAAATAGTTTCCGAATAGAATTAATAATTCGAGTGAATAATAATTGAATATGATCTGTTTAGGAATAGAATCTACAGCACATACCTTTGGTGTTGGTATTGTGACGGGTGAGGGAAAAATATTAGCTGACACTAAATCGATGTATAAACCGCCACTAGGCCAAGGAATACACCCTAGAAAGGCATTTGAGCATCATATTGAAAACTCAAAATTAATAGTTGAAAACGCTTTAAACCAAGCAAAAATTAAAATGGAGCATATAGATGTCATAGCATTTTCAAAAGGTCCTGGATTACCAAATTCTCTCGCAGTTGGGGCATTTATTGCTAGATTTCTTTCATTAAAGTATAAAAAACCTATTATTGGTGTAAATCATCCTGTAGGTCACGTAGAAATCGGAAAATTAACAACTGGTGCCAAAGATCCCGTTGTCCTTTATTGCTCGGGTGGAAATACTCAGATAATCGCATTTACAGAAGGTAAGTATAGGGTTTTTGGAGAAACACTTGATATTCCGATAGGAAATGCTTTTGATGTATTGGCAAGATATATGAAATTAGAAATGCCAGGGGGACCTAAAATTGAAAAATTAGCAAAAAAAGGCTGCTGGGTTGAATTACCTTACATTATAAAAGGTATGGATTTTTCTTTTTCTGGCATTGTTACTGAATCAAAGAAGTTACTAGATCGGGGTGCAAGTAGACAAGATATTTGCTTTTCAATACAAGAATCTTGCTTTTCAATGCTTGTAGAGGCTACAGAAAGGGCTTTGACACATACAGAAAAAAAAGAGGTATTAATTACAGGTGGCGTAGCTGCTAATTACCGTTTAAGGAAAATGATCGATAATATGTGCCGAGAAAGAGGATCAACTGCCTATTCTGTTGAACTAAGGTATAGTGGAGATAATGGTGTTATGATTAGCTGGCCCGGAATATTATCATATCAACACAACAATGTGGAATCCGTTGAGAGTACAATTATAAACAAAGATTGGAGGATTGACGAAGCTGAAATTCCATGGATGAATATTTAAATTTCAGAGACTATTATTAATTGTGGGAATATTCGATTTCTTTCGGAAACAGAAAAATGAGTCTAATCAGGATATGGATAGTATAGTCAGCAATAGTAATCAATTATCATCAATAATCAATAATAATCAACAGAAAGATGAAAAATTTTCTAAAAGAGATCTTCACTATGCAAGAAGAATTGGCCAAATTGAGGAAATGTCGGAAAATGTATCAACTATAAAGGATAAATTGACTGCATTGGATGTTAAGTTTGACTTACGAATTCCTGATAAACTGTTAACTGAAAAGAAATTTGAGGAGGAAACATTGGAGGGTAGAGACATACTTGTCGAAATAAATGCGATTAGAAAGAGTGTAGAAGAATTAGAAAAAGCAATCACCAATAAGCAACAACTAACTGCAATCGAAACAATTAAAGAATCTACTGATAAGATCGAATTTGATCTAAGAGAAACTGAAATAAGAAAAATAATTAGACAAGATAGACTAACTACAGAAGAATTAGGTAAACGTGTAGGTCTGTCCAGAAGCAGGACTAATCAAATACTACTGGAAATGCAGACTAAAGGCCTAGTATCGCGTGCTAAATACGGTAAAAAATATCTTTGGACTGTAACGGACAATTCACGTGAAGTTAAATTAACTCATTTTCACTGACAATAACGAAATCTCCTATTGACTTTACGGCACTGAAAGGAATTAATATTCTTCCGCTATCATCCGTTTTCAAATTCATATCTTTTAGATGTTGTGTGGCTTCTCGAACTACAATATTCAATAATTCCCCACTTTCAGTAACAAAGTCAACATTAGTAATTACTCCAAATCTTCTACCCGTTTCTTCACTTATAATTGTTTTACCAACTATTGTTTTTGCTTTAACTCTTGTTCCTCCCATTATATCACCTAAAATATTTTGTTAAATAATAATATATTCTTAACTATTATTATTTATTCTTTCTAGTATTTTAAGCCTCTGCAAAAACAGTTTTTGCTTTTCCACTAAGAGAATAGACATAACTGGTACCCAGTTTTTTCCTTCTTATTAACTCATCTCCCATAAGACGCCTAAGTATATTATTAACCGACCTAATTGCATGGTTTTTAGACTTATATTGTGATCCATCTATAAATTCGACTATTTCTGTTGGTGTTATATCTGGTTTTTTGTTCAACAGCCCCAAAATTTCTTTCTGTTTTAAGGTCATATTTATTCTAGACTCGCCATTTGACGGTATGCCCATTGGAACCTTGAATATCTGCTCAACGAATGACACGTTTACTGCTTGTATGTTCCTTTTTACCGCTTCGTGGATTAGTTGATCACACACTTTGATTACTTCACGTGGAAATCCACCAGTAATTTCATATATTTTTTCTATAGAGTCACTACTAAGGGGGGTTAGACCCGTTCCACCAACCTTTTCGATTCTTTTTCTTATTAGGGCTTCTGTCTCAAAATCTTTCAATGACTGGAGATAGACTTTTGTGTTTATTCGCATGTATAGCGTTGGCAAGTCTTGCTCAAGTTTTTTTTCAAATGTAGGTAAACCTGCAAAAACCAACATCAAATTTGGTACAATATCGTTTATAGTTCTTATCCACTCGAGCACTTCTATAGAACTTTCATGTGCCTCGTCTATCAATAAAACAGTTTTCTGTTTTTGTGTTTTTTTCAGCATATATTTTTGAATGTTCATAACTGAAATTTTTCCGAATCTAAGCTGATCAAAAACATTAAAACCTAATATAAGTTTCATTAAAGACACCAGTTCGTCTTTAGTTAATGGTGGTTTTGGAATATAGTAACCAAAGAAACCGTCGGTGTTATTTACAGCGTTGCTAACCCAATTCAACAATGTTGTCTTACCTGATCCTGTTGGACCGATAACCATAGCTATTTTATGATGATTCAATATATGAGAAAGTAAGCTTTCTGTCTGTTCAGTATACCCAACCATCAAATCAGGAAAAATAGCCAGAGTGAATGGATTTTGAGACCACGCGAATTTTTTATAATATTCATGAGATGATAACATTGGGTTCACATTAACCTATTACATATATTCATAGATTTAAAAATAACGTGAATATTACGTGAAGTAAAATTAATTCACGTGAAATAGTAATAAAATTTAAATGTGGCAAACATAATCTTCTTATGCCTAGACTTTTTACATGTGTATGGATACCTGATACTGTTAAAGATAAAATAACCGACTTTCAGGATAAAATGAAGGTGGTTTCAATGGGTGTAAAATTCATAGAACCAGAAAATCTTCATATTACTATTACTTTTTTATGTGAGAAGGATGAAAATGAAATAAGAGATATTTCTGAAAGATTGGATAAAGTGACTAAAAATTCACGAAAATTTCACGTGAAATTAGAAGGGCTGAGAATAATTCCGTCTGAAAACTATATTAGAGTAATCGGCGTTAAATTAAATCCTGAACATGATTTCCAAGCGCTTGTCCGTAATATTTCAGCTGTACTTGGTGGAGATTCTCACCACGATAACAAAATGACTTTGTGTAGGGTAAGAAACATTAACAATCGTAGTGAGATTTTGAATTTCATTAAAAAAAACGCAAGTGTGACCTTTGGTGAAGTTAAAGTTGAAAGTGTATCACTTGTTAAAAGTGTTCTAACTGATAAAGGCCCTATTTATGAAACAATTCATAAATCTTTTTTGGGCTGAATGAAAGAAAAGACGTTGGTTTATTTATGTTTGGTAATTGCTATCATCGGTATAATAATTATGTTCTTGTCGAATAAAATTTTTCAGCCTAAATTGATTATGATTTCTGATCTAAGTGGTGAGCATAATTTCGTTAAAATTCAAGGGAAAGTTGAGGGTGTTGTTATTTCAAAAAGTGGTACTACTTTTATTAAACTATCTGACTCGACGGGGGTAATTGATGTCGTTGTTTTCAAAGATAGTATAGTACTGTCTGATCTTACAAAAGGTATGGAAGTTGAGGTCATAGGTAAACCTGATTTTTACAAAGATAAACTTGAAGTTATTGCTACTGACATTCAGATGCTCAATTCTGAACGAGTGTAAATAATTGTACTTTTAGATTTTAACGTCTTATCTGTCGATTCACTGATTAGAAAATTTATACTGCATGCTTCAGCTACTTTTATCATATCATCAGTAATAGTACCATCTACGATAACTATTTTTGCATCTTTGAGTTCTTTACTTTCTTTTAGGAATCTATTCAGGGGTAGTTTTCCTTCCATTTTCATTTTTTCATTAAAAATGTATGCCGCTCTTGTGCCAATCATTTTATCTAATATATCAAGCGCTTTTTCTTTTATTTTAGGCTCTAGGGTTTTGTGAATTTTTTTCTCAGAAACTATTTTCTTCTCAACAGTCTTATGTTTTGTTGACGTAGCCGCTACTTTATTTTTTTTTCTTAGTGCATTATGTATTTCTTTGTTTGTTAACTCTTCAACTTCCTTTCCGTCAGGTGCCCTAACAATATTATCTATTTTTATAAGATGCATTAATTCCTTTAATATTAAATCCCCACCTCTATCACCGTCAAGAAATACTGTCACCTTTTTTCCTCGTGTTATGCCCGACAGTTGTTCTGGAATTGTGGTTCCGCCAACAGCCACAGCATTCTTTATTCCATTTCTCAAGAGATTTATTACGTCCGCTCTCCCTTCAACTACTATTACTTCATCTGAGTCCATAACATTAGGTCCGCACTCCAGTCCCTTGTATTCAGTAATTTCTGATGTTCTTACAGACTCTTTTACACTCTCTGTTAAAACTTCTGATTCAGGAGCTTGTTCTATAAGTTTTTCCAGAATCTCTTTTGCCCTGTCGACAACATAATCTCTTTTTGCCGTTCTTATGTCTTTGACAACATTAACTTTAATCTGGGATTCACATGGACCTATTCTTTCTATTGTTTCTATAGCAGCAGCTATCAAAGCCGTTTCGGAACCATCCAAGCTAGATGGTATTGTGATAGATCCCGTTGTTCCTCCTTTGTCGGTTTTAATATTTACTTCTATTCTACCTATTCTACCAGTTTTTTGTAATTCTCTTAAATCCATATCCTGTCCTAGCAAGCCTTCAGTCTGACCAAAAATAGCCCCAATTACGTCTGGTTTCTCGACTACACCATTTGCGGTGAAACTTGCTTCTATCAAATACTTGATAGTTGATTGTGCTAGTTTTCCCATTGTAAACATCCTCCTTTAGTTTTGAAATTTTAATTAATTCTTCGATTTTACTCACCTTGAAGAAATCTCTAAATTTTTTCCTTAAGATTGGATTAAACTTCATTTTATGTTTTTCAAAGAGTTTGGAAATTTTAGATTTTTTATTTTCGCCCTCTTCATCGAAGTCAGTCAAAATGATGTATTTTTTATCTTCTGGTAATTTAGAAATGAAACTGTCTATCGCGTTTCCAGAGATGTCGACTACATCATCAAAACCTAAGCCATTTAAGGCTTTTTTATCTTTTTTACCTTCGACGATTAGAGTAAACTCTGTTAAAGTGCTCACTAATTGATCCAAGTCATAAGGGATGAGCATGATAATCAATTTCTTATTGAAAATGGGGATATTTAAAGCTGTTTGTTGAGGTTAGTGTTGCATTATCCCACATTAATTTCCTTCTAGAAAATTTAATTTATCATCTAAGATCTAATTTTTCCTAATATATCTCTTTCTGTTATTATACCTTTTAGATTACCGTTTGTTGTAACTATTAAACCTCCAAGACGATATTGAATAAGAAGTTCTATTGCTTTGGATATATCTGCCTCTGGAGATATTGTATAAATGGTTTTTATCATACTATCGTTAATATTTGATAGCAGATTATTTTTCTTGAAATTGGCAGTTTTAATTAAATTCAAGCAAAGTCTATCAGTGACAAGTCCGGTTAATTTTTTATTATCAACTATTGGTAACTTTCTGTATCGTGTATTAACTAATAGATTTAATATATCATAGATTCTGCTGGGTGATGTAAAAAATGGTTTGTGCGTCATAGCTTCTTCAATTGTAATATTAAATTTTTCTCCAAGAAAGAGCTTACATACATCGTGTTCTGTTATTAGGCCTAGTAATGACATTCTTTCATTGACAACTGGAAAACCCCCTCTTCTTGCGAATTTGAATTTCTTTAATACTTCGCCTATTGGTTTTTCGGAATAAGTAAAAATTACATCTCTACTCATGATCTCGGTAACTTTTTTGTTAAAATCTATTTCTCTTAAGAATGCGTCGAGTATGTCCATTACTGTGACTATGCCGATAACTGTTTCCCTTCTTTTTGGAAATCTTTTAACTGAAACGACTGGAAATCTTCTAAAACCTGTCTTAAGTGCCTTATCTATGACTTTGTAAATTGTATCGTATTCGTTTACATATTCTACATTTCTTACAGCGTAATTAATAACAGCGTTGTTAAAATCTATTCCAGGATTTTTCAGGCTAGGTGTATGCAGTTCATTTCTAGGACTCGTAATTAAATGTTCTCTTCTCTGCATTCGTTACAAACCCACTGTTCATCTTGAAATGTTAATTCTTCTGAATAATTACCACAATTTTCACAAATACCTGATGTTTCGCCTTCTACAAATGTTGGTTCTTTCTCCCTCATTAATAGTCTTGCTTCTAATAAATCCATCATTGCTGGCGTGCTTTTAGCTATGTCTGTAGTTGTAAGGATGCCGACTATTTTTCCGTTACTTATTACAGGTATTCTCTTTACCCTATGTCTCTTCATTTTCATCACTGCATCTTCAACTTTGTCGTTTGGAGATGAAAATATTAAAGGTGTTGTCATAATGTCTTTTGCTTTTAGTTTCTTGGGATCTTTCGCTGGGGCAACAATCCTTTTAGTTAAATCGGTATCTGTGACTATGCCGATTGGTTTATAGTTTTTAATTACTACTACAGTACCGACTCTTCGATTAGACATAAATTTTGCTATATTTTGTGCTGTTGTATTCATCTCAACTGTAACTGGGCTTTTGGTCATTATATCTCCTATTGTTATATCACGTCGTAAAGGATTAATTCTCCTTAGAATTTGTTTAATCATGTTAATCTAATTTTATTTTATTTTAGAAATATTTATAATATTAAGTGATCATGTATGAGAAAGGGTTACCGGGCAGAATATTTGGTAAAACAGAAGTTAAAAGAGATGTATGGGGAGCAAAATGTTTTGAAAATAGCTATAGGTGGAAGTGCTGATTTTTTAGTTCTTAGCCCAAATGAAAACAAAATTGAGAAGATTGTTGAAGTTAAGCAGACTGCTAAAAATAAGTATTATCCTCGAGAAAATGAAAAGGTGCAATTGGAATTGATTAAGAAGCTTGCTATTGAGCATAATGTTCCTGTTGAGATATGGATAAAATTTAAGAACAGAAAAGATTTTGAAGTTGTGAGTTTATAGTGATTGTATGAAAATACTTGTCATTGGAGATAATCATAATGATATTGAGAACATGTTGATATTCCTAGATAAAATTGGTGGCGCTGGTTTTGATGTTATTGTTTATTCTGGGGATTTTACTGATGTTAATACACCAAAAGGGTTTACACAGGAAGATATAGCAAAGCTGTTGGTTGAAGAGTTGAGAGCTTTTAACAAGCCTATTGTTGCGATTCCTGGAAATAATGACACAAACGGTATTATAAATCTTATTGATAAAGAGGGTGTTAGTATTCATGGTAAGGGGATGGTGATTAAGGATGTTGGGTTTTGTGGATATGGGGGGGCGAAGACGCCGTTTAAAACTGCTATTGAGCCTAGTGATGATGAATTAAGAAGCGGGTTGAATAGAGGGTGGATGGATGTTGAGAAGGCCAAAGTTAAAGTGTTGGTTGCTCATAATCCGCCGTTCAATACAAGATTGGATATGGTTTCATTTGGAACTCATGTTGGCTCGAGGGTTGTAAGAGAGTTTATTGAGAATAAGAGGCCTGTTGCTGCGGTTTCTGCTCATATACACGAGGCGAGAGGGACGGATAGGTTGGGAGACACGTTATTACTTAATGCTGGTAGGGTTTCTGAGGGTTATTATGGGCTGATAGAGATTAAGAATGGTATTGCTGAAGGTAATGTGCTTAATGTAACTGGGTAAGCACTCACCCTATTGGTTCGATTCGAGAATAAGATCCTATTTAATTAAGACACTCTTGAATTTCGTCTGATAATTGTTTTTTATGTAAAAAATAAATAATATTATTACAATATAACCCTGTTATACATATTTTATTATAATAGAATTTCCATTTGAAACGAAGGGGGGAGAGGGATTATATAGTTTCCAAGAGAAAAGAGTTTATTTCCTTAGGAGAATAATACTATATGAACAAATCTATACAAACTATTTTTCAGGAATTCATAACGAAAACAACCCCTATTTTCAAAAGCAGAGACGCTTTAACATCCCATTTTACTCCTGATAATATACCCCATAGAAACCAACATATTAACGCTATAGCTTCAATAGTTGCTCCAGCTTTAAAAGGGGGAAAGCCTTCTAATATCTTTATATATGGTTTGACAGGTACAGGGAAGACCCTTATATCAAGATATGTTGCTGAGGAGCTTGAAAAAATGTCGAAACAAGGTCCACACGAAGTTAAAGCGGTTTATGTTAACTGTAAAATGAAGAAAGTAGCTGACACTGAATACAGATTAATTGCAGAACTAGTTAGGATGTTTGGTATAGAAATACCAGCCACGGGGTTGCCAACTGAAGTCGTCTATCAAACGTTCTTTTCAACCATTGACTCTAAAGAATGGAATGTAATAATAATTTTGGATGAAATTGACGTTTTGGTTAAAAAAATGGGTGACAGCTTTCTTTATAATTTAACTCGCATTAATCAAGAACTTAAAAGGGCAAAAGTATCAATATTAGGTATAACTAATGATTTACAATTTATTGATTTACTAGACGCTAGAGTTAAAAGTTCCTTAGGCGAAGAAGAGATATTATTTTCACCATATAATGCAATTGAGCTGCAAGACATACTAAAGCATAGGGCTGAGCTTAGTTTTTATTCTGGGGTTTTGTCGGAAGAGGTTATTCCCAAATGTGCAGCGCTTGCTGCTCAGGAACACGGTGATGCTAGAAGAGCATTAGACCTGCTTAGGGTAGCTGGAGAAATTGTAGAGAGGAATAATGAGAACAAGATTACAGAAAAACATGTAGATATAGCACAAGAGAAAATAGATTATGATAGATTAATAGAGTCAGTTAAATCGTTACCTAAACAGACGAAAGTTGTTTTGTGGTCTGTTATTCAGTTGATAAATCAAAACAGAGAAGATATACAAACAGGCGATGTTTATAGCATTTATGCTGAAAAATGTAAGGAAAGTGGTCTGTACCCATTAACACAAAGAAGGATTTCTGATCTAATTTCTGAACTTGACATGGCAGGTATTATTAATACACAAGTTGTTTCTAGGGGAAGATATGGAAGAACGCGAGAAATTGGGTTAAACATTTCTGATGCAGTTAAAGAGAAGACTACTTCTATATTAAACCAAGCTTTAGTGATATGATGGAAGAAAAGGAAATTGTAAAGCTTTTTTTGGATAAAGGATTTCAGTTGTCAAAGGATGCATTACCTTTAGTTTTAGAGAGCCCTGATTTCATTTTAAATAAACTAATTTCAGCTACACCTAGACCATTTATAGTAACATCTGATCACGTCAATAAAATTTTGAATCGTGAAGAGACACCCAAGATGAAAATACTACATGAATATATTCACGTGAACAAACCTGTTGACGTTGAGGAGTATTTTAGGGACTTATTAATGGTATTTGAAAGCGCCAAAAAGGTTTTATCAAACAGCAGCGCTTTGGACAAGCTAATTTCTATCAACAAAATAAATGAAAAAACAACTGAATTTTCTACTATAGGAATGGTTAGAGAAATACTGCAGAGTAATGTTTTGATTGAAGATCCTACAGGGGAAATACAACTATTTTTTGGTAATGAAATGATATCAAAGATAGAAGAGATAGAGGAAGATGATATAATTGGAGTAAAGTGTATAAAAAGGGATGGAAAATTTTATATTATACAGATCGTTTTTTCAGAGATTCCACTTCAAATCGATATTAAAAAATCTTCTAAAAAGGCATTTTTAGTTTTCTCAATAGTTGCTAATGGAAATATATCGCTGGAACAGGACGAAAATTCGACTGTAATGTTTACAATGACACCAGATTCTGATAAATTAACTTTATTTGAGATAAGTGGAATAAAAATCCTAGCAATTCCAAAAAATGTTTTTAAAACAGAGCAAAATTCCAAAAATCTATTCAGAATTATTAGAAAAAGACAGTTGTCGTTGCTTTCTGTTACGCCATCCTCTTATCTTTTTCTAGATGAGATACCACATATTATACTTTCAAATTTATCTCCGAATACTTATAAGAACCACAAAGGGATAACAATCATTTCTAATTCTGATGAAGAGAGATTTTATGTAATAGATTTGAAGACAAGAGAGGTTCTAGAGAAAACACTATAGACATATTCTCCAATCAATAACTCATTTAAGAATTAACATTACATATTATTCCTATGGCCGTTCAATTCCAGATTCTTGATTCTGACTACATTTTAACTAACTCCAAGCCGACTGTAAGAATATTTGGCAAAACGTCTGATGGTAAATCAATTACTGTTTTCGCAAGCAACTTGTTACCATATTTCTATATCCTTCCAGAAGAAGGTAAAATGGATGAGCTGAAATCTGTCTTAAAAAATAATTTTAGCAGTTTTATAGCTGGCATTGAAGAAGTAGACAGATATTTACCAATTGGATACCACAAAGAACCCACAAAAATGATAAAGGTTATATTACACAACCCTGCTACTGTTCCGACAGTCAGGGACGGCTTACCAAAAAATAATTTGGTTAAGGAAATTTTTGAGGCCGACATACTGTTTAAATATCGTTTTATGGTAGATCACAATCTATTCGGAATGAGGTGGTACGAGGTGGAAGGAAATGGTATTAGCACCAGCACGGTTAAGTCAGATAAAAAAATTGAGGCCGTTAAGATCAAAGAGATAAACAAAGAGGAAAATGCCAACTTAAAGTATCTTAGCATAGATATAGAGGCCATATCATCAGAAGGCGGTATGCCCGACCCAAATAAAGATCAAATTATAATGATGAGTTTGGTTTTTTATCCCACATATAATGGAAAAAATAGCCTAGTACTTGTGTCAAAGAGGATTAAAAACAACAGTGATACCTTGGGTTTTATCTCAGAAAAGGAAATGTTGGAAGAGTTTCTAAAAATTGTAGACAATTTTGATCCTGATGTTATTTTAGGTTATAATTCGTCCAACTTTGACTTCCCATACATAGATACGAGATTGACGAAAAATAACTTACCAAGAACTTTGGGTAGATGTTCTCAGAAATCGATAAGAATAGATAAATTTGGCAGCAGAGAAAAAATTTCTATACCAGGTAGAATAGCTGTTGATGTGTACGATCTTATAAGGGAGGCGGTTGTGAAATTTGGTCTGTATAAAGGGCTAAAAAGATATGGTTTGAGGGATGTTTCTCAACTGATTTTGGGTGAAACTAAGATTGATATTGCACACACAGAAATGGACGCTCACTGGAAAGATAATGGTGGCAAACTACAAAAACTAATCGATTACAGTAGAAGGGACTCAGAACTACCTATGAGAATTTTATTTGATAGAAGTATGATGGACAAATTTATTGAAATATCAAAGGTATCTGGTTTGGTTTTACAGGATGTTCTTGATGGGGGAGAGGCGGCTAGAATAGATAATTTACTGTTCAGGGAATTTAATAAAAGGAATTTTGTCATTCCCAACAAACCTTCATCCAACGAATTGTCAAGAATAAATGATCAAAGAGGTTTGTATGGTTTGAAAGGAGGCTTTGTTCTTAAACCCGATATAGGTTTTCATGACAAATGTGTTGTTTATTTGGATTTCAAGTCAATGTACCCAAGCATAATGATGGCTTATAACATTTGTCCGACAACTTTGATTAGGGAGGAAAACAAATCCATAGATCAGATAAAAACAAGTTACGGTACACTATTTGTTTCACAAAGCGTTAGGAAGGGCATATTGCCACAAATATTGGAATATCTCATATCCACTAGAGATAAGTTAAGAAAGGACATGAAATCTGCAAATACAGATGCAAAAAAAAGACTACTTTTTGCTAAACAATATGCATTCAAGACAGTCGCTAATGCCTTTTATGGATACTCGGGTTATACAAAAGCAAGAATTTACGTCGTAGACATCGCAAACACAATAACACACATTGGTAGAGAGACGGTGGCGAAGACAAAAGCTATTGTTGAGGCAAAAACAACATACAAGGTAATATATTCTGACACGGATTCTGTCATGGTTAAACTTACTACAACAGATGTAGCTGAAGCATTTAAGATAGGGGACCAATTAGTTGGTACAATCAACAAGGATTTGGATAATGTTCTTCAGATAAAAACAGAAAACGTTTTTAAAACACTACTCATACTTTCAAAAAAGAGATATGCTGGGTGGAGTTTTGAACCAGTTGATGGCGGGTGGGATGAAACAATTGTCACAAAAGGTATAGAGACAGTTAGAAGAGATTGGTGTAACCTGGTTTCGGAAACATTACAAGATGTGTTGGATACTATTCTTAAAGGTAAGGATACGACTAAGGCATTAAAAATAGTGAAAGATAAGATAGAAGAAATTAAAATAGGAAAAATGGATATAGATAAACTTGTCATAACAAAAAGCATTTCTAAATCATTGAGATCTTATAAAGGTGTGCAGCCTCATATTGAACTAGTAAAGAAAATGAGAAAAAGGGACCCCACTTCACTTACTGGTATTGGTGATAGGATAGGTTATGTCATTGTTCAGGGTCTTGGAATGATGTCAAAAAGGGCAGAAGATCCGGAATATGTAAAAAAACACAAGCTGAAGGTAGACGCTAAATACTATATTGAAAGTCAATTGTTACCACCACTTGAGAGGGTTTTTGAATCGCTTAATGTAAACAAAACAGATTTAATTAGTTCAGGGAAACAGATGGGGTTATTCGATGCAATGAAAGTGCAAAAGGAAGAGAATGGTTTTGTCGAGTATGTTACTGATGTAGATGGACTGGTTTGTGTTAATTGTAATAGCACTTTCAGAAGGATGCCGTTGACAGGAAAATGTAACTACTGTAGTGGAGAAATTGTATTTTATCAAGGCAATCACAAGTCAAAAGTATTCAATCCAGTTGCAGTACCTCTGTCACAATAAGTTCATTTCACGGGATTCACGTGGAATAAACCGTGAAAAACACGGCTTTAGACCTTGTAGTAACGTGATTTGAGGTGTGTTAACGTGCATAGGAAATCACGGGGTGTGAAGAAATGTTACTTTATAACGTTTTTTGCTTGGTTTTCCATAGGAAAGAAGGGGGTCATGTGAAGTTCACTCTTGCTAATATTTTTATGGTATAAGTAACGTGTATAACTAAATTTCAATATAGTTTATTATCGAAAAACATATAATTATCATAAAGTAGTAAATAATTAATTAGAATGGCTGGATATACTTTCGAGGAATTGGATTGGAATATTTATTACATTATATGTACCATCATAAACGAGTAGAAAACAATTCTATTGAATAATATTTTGGTCAAACAACCGGCGCAGAGCTTCATAAAATAAAGCACAGTATATCAGAACTTATAAGATACGGATATCTCAGACGTGCTAAAGGATATGTATTCATTACAGAAGATGGAAAACATTTCATCTAATCAATATAATAAAGCATTTATGAAATGTACAAGGCCTGAGAAATAAATAATAGTTGGCAACATCAGATATCCCATATTGCACGTTCTTTTTACATCAAAAAGTATAGCTAAAATCCCAAAAACAGTTGAGATAACAAGTACAAAAAGACCTATGAAACCTGTAAGCAAGAATACAGAAAATACTATGAAAGATATTATCGCTGTAGTAATGAATTTGTAATTGATCTTTTGTAGCGACAGTAATAATCTTTTTCCTATAAACCATGTTAGCAAAACAGAGATTGCTCCAGAAAATAGAAAAACACCCACAGAAACTATAAGAAAATTATAATTAAAGGAGTTTAGTATTTCAGATACAGCCGCACCAACACCACTTCTTATTCGACCTAAACTATAAAGAGAGACTATCGAAAAGAAGAGACTGGATACATTGATGCTGGCCAAAGCCCCTAAAAATTCATTGTTACTTAAGTTAGTAAACTGTGAAACAAGGACACCTGCTTGACTTTCGCCAACTCCAGGTAAAATACCTACTATTAAACCTGAGAAGAGACCAGTTAATATGATTTTTCTAAAATTCCCTGTTTCTATTTTTGTTTCCACAATTTGTTTTGGTAGCGTATCAA
>CAYJVB010000007.1:0-32968 GCA_964373575.1 uncultured archaeon
ACTCCAAGTGAAGTATACTTTAGAGATATGTCGGATATGTAGTGAGATAGTACAATAGAATATTCTTGTATTGATTATTAAAAATCAACATAGTAATGATTTAAACAATTCGTAATATCTCATTGCAGGGAGCAGGATTCGAACCTGCGAACCCACTAAGGGAATAGGTCTTGAGCATCGACATCATTGAATCAGCGCTCAATGTCTTCTATCGCCGTTGACCAGCTTGGCTATCCCTGCATTTATTCTAAATATAAAGGACAAAGTATTTTTAAGCTACGGTTTTTAACTCAACTTTTAAATCATCGATTCTTTTTCTTAAGTCGATTAAAGCGTGGTCCAAATCGCTTTCATAAGTTACTTGTGTATGCTCCTCTTCGAAACCTGCGGGTCTTGTGAACTCGCTATCTAAAGTTAAAATCTTTTGTTCGACTTTTGTTATTGCCGATTCAACAACTGTGTGGTTAGCATCTTTCAGGCTTTCTAATTGACGTTGAATTTCTAATGCGTTTTTAATCATGAAAACTGTTGCTTTCAAATCGTTCAATAATGAAAGAACTTCTTTGTATTTCTCTATCTTTACAAATAATGGAGCGAATTGTCTTCTTTCCATTCTTTCTTCTTGAGGATGCGGTGGCAGTTCAGGAAGTGGTGATCTTTCGACTATCCTTGCAATTTCTTTAATATCTTCAACTCTTTCTTCTGGTGGTTTTTTTCTGAAGAATACCATATATTTCTATAAAGATTATGAGATTTTGGTTAATTAAAGTTTTCATGTTAGGATTATGATTTAGTTTCTTCTCTTGATAGGTACTAAGTGTCTATATCTAGAGTCATTTTCCAATCGGTATAATTCAGTTTCAAGGGAACCTATCGCATCATCCAGATTAAATCTTTCTTCTCCATATACAATGCCATCTGCCCTCTGTAATACTGCTTGGAATTTCATCGCGTTATAACTTCTAAATATTTCAGTTCTGGCAGCATAAAATGACAAATCCTCTTCCCTGAAGAACGACCCGTCCATTTTCGTGCCAATAATCATAAACTCACTTTACCACTAAATAGAAGCAAAAATATTTAAACTTTTCTGTTTTGCGCCGGCCGGGACTCGAACCCGGGTGGGAGCCTTGGCAAGGCCCAATCATAGCCGCTAGATCACCGACGCTTATCCAAAAATTGCACCGAATCCTTCAGCAGCCTTCTGTTCATCCTCTTTTATCTTGTTTATAACATCTTGCTTCTCTTTACCTTCAATAAACTTTCCTATATCTTTCACTATCACTTTAACTCTGTTGCAGACAACTTCTGTTCCAGAAATGTAGCAGTAGTAGACACCACTTTTCATACCTAATGCCTTTGATTCCTTAAATTGAATATTTCCTCTAGAAACTATATCATCAGCTAGTAAAATCCTCTTCGCTTCTTCTAAGTTTTTCTTCTCGATTTTCAATACGAGTTCCATAGTACCACTCTTAAGAGTATGAACACATTAATTTTTATATGCTTCAGCCAATAACATTAATTCCTTCTGATTTCCTAAAATCTTCATCGAAAGTTGCAATGTTTCTTATTCCATCTTTTTTCATTATTGAGAGCGTGATGCAATCGGTGAAGCTAAATTTTGTGTTTTTCTGATTTTTAAACAAAATCCATCCCTCTTGAAAAATATCATCATCCACTTTCAAAATTTCCACAGAATTTTTTAGATTCTCCCCAACCAGTATTGTCTTCTCTAAATCTTTCGTTCTACCAAAGGTAACTGTAACTGTTTCATCAAATACGTAATCAGAAATTACATTTCTGCCATATTTATTGTTTATGATTTCATCTCTTATTTTGATGGCCCTTTCATGGTTTTGATCGGTTTCAACTTCTACAGATATCAAAAAACTTGAATCTAGAAAAATCATTTTTCCAACCCATACAAAAATTCATCTATTTCTTCGCTCCATTTAACTTTATTCTTTGTTTTAATGATACTGCTAATTTTTAACAAATTCTTAGGGTCTGGTCTGGTTATTTGGCTTTCTTTTTCTATCAATGTTTTCATGGCTAAAGTTAGTGCCTCCCCAAGTCTCATTTTCCCCTCAACAGTTAATGCCTTGAATTTTCTAAATGTTTTCCTATCAACTCCTCTAACAGCTATTAATGTTTTAGTCATATGTATAACTTGTTTAACAGAATTTATAAACCTATTGTTTATAAAACAATTTATGTTTAATTACGAATAATTTTATAGTGTTTGAATGGTAGCTACCATAACTGATGGCATTAGAACTAAAAACTTGTATGGTTTGTCTGTAACAGAAGAACAATTTAATCTTTTAGGTGAAGTAGTGTCAATGTTCTATGAAAAGGGATCAGCAGAATACGAAGGTGCAATTAAATAAATGGTTCAAAACATTCAAAGAATTGGTGGGTTTGAAAAAGCTACAAGAGATTGTCTACGCTTATTGCTCTATCAATACTAAATTATCTCTAAGCCTCGGGAGGGGATTGAACCCTCGACCTCTTGTTTACGAGATTCACCATTAATTTCAAGTGCTCTACCAACTGAGCTACCAAGGCATCTATTAAGTTTATTACTCTTGAGCAACATATATATTACCACATGGAAGAGGCAATGTTGTGGACACGGGAAGGTAAAAAAATTCAATGCTTCTTGTGCGCCTATAACTGTATGATTTCTGATGGTGAATCTGGTGTATGTAAGGTTAGAGTAAACAATAACGGTGTTCTATATACAAAGACTTACGGTAAGATAGAATCCACTAAAATAATGCCCATAGAAAAAATCCCACTATACCACTTCTTTCCTGGACAGCAGACTTTGACTATCAATTCAAGCGGAACTAATTTTGAGTGGGATGAGGGGAGAACAGATAAGGTTACGGGAAAGACATTTGCACCTGAAGATGTAATCAAGGACGTAAATAAGAGAAAGATAAAAATAGTCACATTTTTTCAAAACGAGCCCACAATGTTTTTTGAGTTTGCTTACAAGCTTGCTAGAATTGCGAAAAGATATAATATAAAAGTAGTATTGTCGACAAATGGCTACCTAACTTCTGATGCCATCAAGAAAATTGGAAAATATCTTGACGCTGTAAACGTTGAGTTCAAAGCTTCCGGCGATCCTGAATTCTATAAAAAATACATGGATGTTCCTCAGGTATTACCAATATTTACTGCCTTGAGACATTTCAAGAAACATAGGGTTTTTACCGAAATTTCGAATATGATAATTCCTGAAATTGGTGAAAACATGGATGTTCATAGACGTTTGATCGACTGGATTATCAACAATTTGGATTCTAGCATTCCTTATCACCTGCTGAGATTTAAACCAACAAAGAGATTGAAAAATGTTCCAGCAGCAACTGATAACTTACTTGATAAATTTGCTGTGGATGCGAAAAAAATAGGTTTGAGATTTCCATATATCCAAGACATCGCTGGCGGAGAATTTGAAACAACATACTGCTACAATTGCACACAGCCGATGATAACACGTTCTCACAGCCTTATTACGAAGTCTAGGCTTAATGACGCAAGATGTTCTAATTGTGGCTTCAAACTTAATTTAGTATTAGACTAAGTTTTTAATAACTGAACTATAACATAGTTTCATGAAACGTTTCATTATAGCCTTTTTGGTAGCAACTCTTTGCTTCTCGATTGTTTCAGCACAGCAGATGCGAGAGATGGACTGGACGTTTAATCTAGAAAATGATAATACAATAAGTGTTGTAATATATGCGAAATTCTCTGAAGAAATAAAAAAGATCAACATACCTATATCTGGAACGATCAGCAATTTGGAGACAGAAAACGGAAAATGCCAAGTAGTTGTTACAGTACAACAAATATTGCAATGTGAACCACCCTCACCATTTTTTGTTGGAGACTGGTCCATAACAACAAAATTCAAGCTTACTGACTTGATCAAGAAACAAGGAAATATAAGCCAGTTTAATTTTGATGTACCGGTGCTTTGGCTGACAAAACAAATGAGTGTTACTCTAAGACTCCCTGTTGGCTATACTGTCTCTGAAAATTTTGTACTCCCTCTTTCTCCTGCAGGCGCGTTTGTTTTATTGGAAGGGAGAAGGGCAACTATCAGATGGAATTTTGAAAATATTAGAGAAGGCAATATTATCCCTGTTAGAGTCAATTATGAATCAATTGGACCGATATCAACAATATTTGAAAGCGTTGACCCTTTGATATTGGTAATAATAATTGTTCTTCTTGTGGTTGTTGTAGGTATAAGCGCTATGATATATGTAAGGGTTAGCAAGAAGAGAAAGGTTGTCTTATCTATATTGAATGAAAACGAGAGAATGGTTGTGAATATAATTCAGAGTCAGCAAGAAGAAAAGGTTGATCAGAGAAGAATAGTAGAACAAACTGGGTTTTCCAAGGCTAAGGTAAGTAGGATTATTAAGAGTCTTGAAGAAAGAGGCGTAGTCGATACTGAAAGGATAGGGCGAAAAAATCGTGTAAGGCTTAAGAAGAAACTTCTTGAGGAATAACTAAGATAAATTTGAATATTGATTTTAATGTTTATATTTTGAAAAATCTCAATTCTGCTGCCTAATGGAACAATTAACTAGTTATTTATGTTTTTTTTTGCCATAAAAGCATTGTTTCACTATATATATCATCTTCTTTGGAACTGTTTCACGCAATTTATATATACTTTTCATAGTAATAGTTGTTATCGGAAATAGGCATTAGAGCCTATATAAACATTGAGTAATCAATGTAAATAAAACATAGGTGAAAAATTAGATGAAAAATAAAATAATTGCATCGATTTTGACTGCAATTATAACACTAGCAAGTTTTGCATTTCCTGTATTAGCAGCAATAAGCCTAGGTGACTATCCAACATTTTTGTTTAAGAATGGTAACCTAGATGCATTCGTTGTTGTTGGTGCAGCTGCAAAACCAGAAGATGTCGTTGGTGGCATTGATTTGGCAGTTAGATTAGCCGCTAATTCAGTAGTCACTAAGACTTTGTCAGGAACAGCTTCGTTAGGAATTACAGGATTAGATAGAGATGGTATCGGTATAGGTGTAGCCTCGGGAGGTTCTGCTCTTGATGCCTGTTCAGGATGTGATTATACAAACACATTCCCATCAGGTAACGTAGTCAAGAACTTCCACTTTAATGGATTGTTAGATTCAACTCTAACATGGAGGTCTAACCAATACGACATATCAGAACAAGTAAACATAAACGGAGTAATGATGAGACACGACTATAGTACCACTAAAGTTAACGGTACTTTAAAAATGGAAGTGCAATCAGGAGATGTAATATATGAATATCTCTTCGAGAAAACACTAACAGGAATCGGTGGTAGCTCTGCATCTGGTGCAGGTGGACCTAACTACACATACCCAGTCGAAATAAAAATGATGGGTGTTCCATTTACAATTGTAGGTGCAGGTACTAACCAGGTCAGAATACTACAAGGTTCTATTGGTATAGCAAGTGCAACTTCCGGTGTCACATACGGCGATTACACCGTTTACTCAGATGTTGGTTCATCCGACAGTTGGGCCAGAGTTTTGGTTAAAGACAAAGCAGGTAACCTTGTTGAGACTTTAACTGTAAACGAAGGTGATCAAAAAGATACAACTGTTGCCGGCGTTGGCCTCTCCGTAAAGTTAACTGATGTTAAAACAATCGGTAACTCTGGAGACGTTGCATCCGCGAATATAGTAGTGGGTCCAACAGGTACAGTTGAGAAATTGTTTGATACAACTGCAGATACAACATCTACAGGATCAGCTAGCGACAAATTCCCAGGTACAACAGAATGGGGTATTAGAGTTGCTCCAGGAAATTTCTCAACTGAAGGACAAATAACAGCAAATGACAGATTGCAAGTTATCTATCAACCAACAACCACACAATACTTAGTTGCAGGTGAGAAAGTAATGTTGCCTAACAACTATGGTGAATTAGGTTTCAGTGGTTATGGTACAGGTAAGTTTGCAACAGTCACAGTTGAACCTATTACATCAGTATCCGCTTACAACTCTTCAGGAAATGTTGTAGGTTCCAACCTAAACGGATTCAAGATATCATCTGATGTCTCCGGATCTGTATTATCATTGGCTGGAAATGGATATGATGCAGGTTACTTGTTGTTTGGTCCTCAGAATGTAGTTTCAGGTACAACAGGGTTCCCCGTATTTGTGGGTTTCTGGGACAAAGCAAACAGCAGAATCAGAACAGCTGACTCAGTCACAACAGCAGCATCAATGGGTGATGTATATCATGCGAATAGTTCAGCCGAATATGCTTGGTATAATTTTACAGCAAATGGACTGAACGTATCCGCGAGATATGGATTTAGAGTATCTTATGCAAGTGCAGGAGAGAAAACATTTTGGTTGAACTTAACAGTAGCTCCAAACAGTTCAAGACTCGTTACCGCATTCAGTACAGGTGACGCAACATTGAGCGTAAATCTAGGAGCATTCCAAAATAAGACTGTTTGGGGAACAAGCGCCCCTGAATTTAGATTGGGAACAACAGCGGCTTCAGCTGAAGCCTTAGACCTAAATGCTACAACAGAGGGAAGTACGGTCAATATTGGTACTTCAACTCAAGATGTCGTAGATGACGTAGGTTTAGTTGTTGTCTCGCCAAACAGTAACTCCGCATCTGATAAGGTAGTCGTTAAATATCCATCCAGAGAGCTGACAGCCAGAGTTTACTTCGGTAAAGGTTCTGGTTCGACATCTACAGGAAGTTCGTCTACGTACAACGAACCATTGCCAGTTAAGACAGCCGTTGCTAAATTGGATTCTGAAGTTTCAGATCCAGCAACAGTTGGCAAACACTTGGTATTGGTTGGTGGTCCAGCAGTAAACAAGTGGACAGCAGAAGCTATGGGTTTGACATTCCCAACATATGGTTCATCCGGACTCTTACCTTACAAGGAAGGAGAAGGATACGTATCATTGCTTGACGGCAAATTCAAAGCCGGACAAGTGGTAGTTACCGTACAAGGATGGGATGCCAAAGACTCAAGAAATGCCGCTTCAGTGTTGCAACAATTCGACGACTTTGCTAGTCAGTTAAAAGCACAAACAGCAGTCAAAGTTACAAGTGTTTCTGCAGCCGGTATTACACCAGCTTAATGAGACGCTTTGAAACAAACCTTTTGGCCTTCTTTTTTTCTTTTATTTTTTGAAAACCTTTTGGCGTGATTTTTATGAAAATTAAATTGAAACAAAAACAACTATTGAAAATTTTTGCTGGTTTAGTTATAATATTGATATTAATTTTAATTGGTCTCTTTATCTTCTCTCAAACTAAGCCTTACTATTCTGTAAAAACACCCGATGGTAATGTCTATAGTTTCAGAGAAGATGTAAAAATTGCAAATAAAACTTATGTATATCCTAATGAAGATACATTGAGACAAAGATTTCTTAATACTAATTTAACAAAAATATCTTTCGTTTTTATACCCGGCGACGATAAAACAAATGGTTATTATGCTGTATGGGCAGTTGAGTTGGGATTCAAACTTACCCAATTCTATAACTCTATAGGTTATGTGACTGGTGAAGCTAACATTGTAGCGCAACCTGTTCACTCAATAAAAAATGTGACAAATGATCCGGAAGATCTAAAAATTGTTATAGTACCGCTTAATGAAACGGGCATGAACAAAGTTGTAGTTGATGGGAATATAGTTTATCTGTATGGAAGGAATCCAAAACAAATGGACCATGTTGTGATGAAAACTATCTTGGTTGTATTGGGCAACTGGACTTTAGCTAGTTAATTCTTGTGATATTATTTTTTCCAGGTTATCCTTTGTTTGTAGACCAACATAAGTTGTATTGCCGACAACAATTGAAGGAGTGGAATGAATATTAAAAGTCGTTTTTAGTGTAGCAACTATAGGTTCTTCTATTTGTGCATCCAAAACAAAAACAAGAAACTTATCCTTGAATTCATGTTCAGCTAAGTCATCCAATATATAGCCTTGCTTTTCACAATCTGAACACGGGATAGAGTAGAAATATAATATCGTGGTTGTATTTTTTTGGCATCTTTCTTGGACGTAAGTGTTAAGTATCCAGCCACGCGAGGATAAAATCGTATAATCTCTTTTGAGCGTATCGAAACTATTACCAGTTTCATTTTTTTTCTCCAGCTCTGCTAATTTGCTTCCTATGTTTCTAACATCCCGTGTAGTTTCGTCGACTAAGGTTGATAAGGAATCGCAACTAATTCTATCTCCTAATGTGCTGATATATACATATTCCAATTGCGCACTTTCAACTCTTCTCTGCAAACTTTCTACGAGCTGTTGAGTTTTTGCTGCATTTGTTTTTTGAATGTATAAACCGGTGCCTATACCTAAGATGTAGATCAAAATAGAGGTTACAAGCGCAATAAAATAGGCCCTATTTACTTTGTTTTGCTGCATATTGATTACTTTTATATTTAGATCAATCATATAAATGCATATGGACATATACCAGACAAGTTTATTTTTGTACAACATGTTTTTGATACCGGTTGTTTTCTTTTCCATTGTATTCTATAATCTCGCTATAGCTAGTATTTTTTCGAGAAGCACTGCTAATAGGCTCAAAAACAAGATAAAGGAATGGCCTTCAGTAACAGTGCAAATACCCACGTTCAATGATGCCGTTGTTGTCAGATGTCTGAAGCATGTCTTGAAATTCGATTACCCAAGAAATAAGTTTAATATACTTGTAGCAGATGATAGCACTGATCCTGAAACTAGGACTATAATTGATAATTTCGTTAAAAGATATCATGATAGGATTAGAGTTGTAAGAAGAGATTCACGAAAAGGTTTTAAATCAGGCGCTCTTAATAACTGTCTGAAAGATACAAATGGGGAAATAATTGTCATATTTGATGCTGATTTTACGCCGAAAAAAAATTTCTTGAAAAAAATAGTTTCTCCAATGATGGAAGATAACAATATCGGTATTGTTCAGGCAAAAATGGATTATATCAATATGAACCAGAATATTGTCACAAAAATGGCCTCAATATTACTGATTATTTATTATCAGAGTGTTATTCCCATCGCAAACAAACTTAAGGCAGTATTTTTTTGTGGTCATAGCGGGGCAATAAGAAAAGATCTTTTTATTAAACTAGGTGGATGGAATGAAAATAGTATCACAGAAGATTCAGATTTTAGTTTGAGAGTTCTTAAAGCCGGCTACAAAAGTGTTTATCTTTCTGATGTTGTAGTACCGGGGGAACTTCCATTTACGCTACAAAGTTTTATTAGACAACAAATGAGATGGGTATATGGCAATACAAGAGCGTTTGTCGAAAATGCACTTTCGATTTGGTTACATAAAAAAATTTCTTTGGCACAAAAATTGATTGTTACATATATTTTGACCGCTGGCAATATAATCTCGCTTTTTGTCATTTGGATGACTGTTTTTGCAGGTATTACTATGATTATCGGAGAACCCAAACCTTTTGATATAAATCAGGTATTAAGATTCGCAACGACTTATCTCGCAACAGGGGGCTTCCTATTCCTTGCAATCATTTCAGTACGCAAAGAAAAGAAATTCCATCTGGTCAAATCAGCGATAGTGGCGGCGCCAACTATAGGGTTGATTATTACATTAACCAATACAGTTGCATTTTTACAGGCTATTTTTGGTATAAAAAAAGGATGGTTTAAGACACCAAAATATGGAAATATTTCAATTCTCAATTGGTTCACACGGAATACAAGGGTGAATAAATGATAGAATATGTTTTTTTGATAATATCAATTATGATACAGTATGTTTTCCTAGCCATATCAATTTTTCTTAGTTTTCTCTATGCTAGCTGGCTATTGATATTGTTCTGGCCGAAAAAGCTTGTACCCAAACAAAAATATTTTCCCCCCATATCAATATTACTTCCTGCCCATAACGAGGAAAAGGAAATAGAGAGTTCAGTGTTGAGTGTTCTAAATGCAAAATATCCATCAAGAAAGGAGATAATTGTAATCAATAATGGATCTAAAGATAAGACAGGAGAGATTGTTTCAAGATTAGTAAAAAGATACGAAAATGTAAAACTGTTTAATCTCGGCCACATTGGGAAGTCTTTATCCCTTAATTTTGGTGCTAAAAAGGCAAAATATGACATTATTGTGGCTTTAGATGCTGACTCAGAAATAAGCGAAGATAGCCTTATTAACATCGTTCAACCGCTTGCTAACAAGAGAATTGGTGGTGTTTCGGGGATTGTTAGAGCAAAGAAAAATATGAATCCCTTTACATGGTTCCAAGATTTTGAATACATTATTTCTTCAGGCTGGAGATTCATGTGTTCTAAAATAAATGCTAATTCTTATCTACCCGGCTTCTCTGCATTCAGAAAGGAGGTTTTTTTAAAAATAGGGGGATTCAAGACAGATACACTAACAGAAGATGTTGATATTGTGGTTGATTTAAAGAAACAAGGATATGATACCACAACAGTTCAAGATGCTGTTATGTTTACAGAAGTACCGACAACTCTGAAGGCCTTTGTAAAGCAGAGATTGAGATGGGGCAGAGGAAATATACAGGTCATGAGAAAACACTCCGAATTTTTACTCAGCAGAAAAAGCGGATTGCTTGGGAAGTTCTCTTTTTCTATACATTTCTATTGGTATATTCATGCCATTTTATATATTCCAATAGTATTGTACATGATGCTAGGTGATTATTTGAAATACTTTGTTTTAAAGAACGATTTTATATCATTTAGCGTGGCTAAATATTTCTTCTCATGGTTATCGTTGTATGGGATGGTTGAAACCTTTACTAACTTGGCTTTTGGTGCCTATAAATTGAATATTTTTCTTGCTGGAACGATAGTGGTTTTCTTGCTGTCCCTGCTATTTAATCTTTATGCCTTATTTAGGATTACAAAACCAGGATGGAATCATGTGTTTGCATTTTTCTTTTTCCCCGTGTATGTGTTGTTGAATCTAAGCATATGGGCAATAAGTTTTCTTTATGAAATCAGTAAACCACAAGTAGTTAATAGATGGACTAAATAGTCAGAATTTCTTTAGTTTTCCTGTGATTCTGTTTATTTTTTTCTCATCTTCAGGTCCAATCCCTACAGCCGTAATTGTTCCTCTTTTTAGTTCAGTTAAACCTGCATCCCTGACCAAAAACACGGGTAAGTTTTCCTTTTTGGTACGTTTTTCTAAATTCAACAATTCACTTTTTGATTTTACTGCAAGAACAATTTTTTTCGCTCCTTCTCTATACCATTTTTCAATTATTACTTTGTCAGCATTTCTATATGCACCTATGCTGGCATGAGTGGCTTGAGCTGCAGCTTTGCCTTTAGACATTTTTAGTTCTTTTATTAGAACGATGACTTGCTTGTACAAATAATTCACTCAATTTAATATTCACCTTGGAGAATAAAATTGTAATACTTTTTTATCTTTTTTTCCGTCTCCTTTTCCCATCAGGTTCTAAATGAGCTGTTTCAAGGTATAATTGTGGTAATCCATCTACAACGAGATTAAATTCTAATTGTTCTGCAGGTTTCGGTTCGGTGGCTAATTCATAAGATTCACTATTTTCGTCTTCCGGAGGTAAAGCAGCGCTATAAATATCTCTAGCCTCACATCCACAATCTAAGGCTATGCTTACTGCTAATCTAATTTTGTTTCTTGGGATATGATATTCCTCTCTAGCAAGAACAGCTCCCACATCTCCTTTATCTGATTCATATAAACCAGAAGGGATGTAGACCCTAAGCTCTTGGAATAAAGTAAAGGATGCCGTTTCTGTTATAACAATCTGCCTCAATGGCATAAAAACATTTTGGATGTGATACTTAAAAACATAACTATGACAACTGATTATTCCATTTTTACTATGTCACCTAAGGTTAATTCTCCAACTTTCTTTTTGTTTTTAATAGAAACAGTTTCATATTTGTCTGTTAGTTTAATCTTTAGAAATTTCTCAAATTTTCCTATTAGTTTCCTATTCGGAGTCATCTGGTGCGATTCTATCCTTCTAACTATACTTTCCCTTTCCCCAATTTTTTCTGCAAATTGCCTTCTATCAAACCCCATTTTTTCTCTCGTATTTTTTATAAATTCACCATAATTATCCACCAAAATCCACTCTTCTATTATTGGTTTTCCCGGCTTTGTTCTCGTAACTTTTCTTATCGTTCCTTCTATCCTCTCACCATATGCTAGACATCTTTCGCAGACTTCTAATATTGACTCCTCAATTCTTGTCTTGTGCAAAGATTCAGCCTCTTTTCCACAAGTATTGCACTCAGGGATAGAACCACCATACAACAATAATATTTATATTACGCAAATGCTAAAATACTATAGGAAACTTCTTGAAAGTGGATATTTCATTTCTTTTGGAGAATAAACGAATTGCCTCTTGCATTCTTCTAGATCAAATTATAGCTTGACGCGGTGGTGATATTATAAAAATAATGGAGGAGGGACTGACTTTTGACGATGTACTCCTAATACCAAAAAGATCAAATTTACCGTCAAGAAGTTCTGTAGAGGTGCGCACTAGACTAACCAAAAAGATCAAACTCAACATCCCTATTGTAAGCGCAAATATGGACACGATAACTGAATGGCAAATGGCTGTTGCTATCGCTAAAGAGGGTGGGATAGGAATAATCCATAGATTTATGTCAGACGAGGACAAAATAAGACAAATCCAAAAAGTTAAATTCCATACATTTGACGATTCTGATCAAAGAGAATTTCCTTTGGTAAGCTTGAACAACAGTGCATTAATGTGCGGAATAGCAGTGGGTGTCAAGCGTGACTCAATGCAACTAGTACAAAAATTAATAGATATAGGGGTTGATGTTTTCGTAATTGATGTCGCTCACGGTCATTTGGAAAAAGTTATAGATACTGTTAAAATGCTAAAATCCCAGTTTGATGTGGAAGTAATTGCAGGTAATGTTGCAACTTATAATGGGGCGGCAGAATTAGCTGCAGTTGGTGCTGACGCTATAAAAGTTGGCATTGGTTCCGGCTCGGTTTGTACAACTAGAATTGTGACAGGTTTTGGCGTTCCGCAGATGACTGCTATAATCAATTGTTCAAAGGTAACATATGAATATGATGTTCCAATAATAGCTGATGGCGGTATCAAGAATTCTGGAGACATAGTTAAGGCTTTGGCAGCTGGGGCTTCTAGTGTCATGCTTGGAAACCTTTTAGCTGGAACAGAGGAGTCGAAAGGAAATTTGGTTGAGGTTAATGGAAGCAAATATAAAACTTATAGAGGCATGTTTTCACTTTCTGCCAATGAAAAATTAAAGCTAATTGAAAATAATGACAACCCAGTAACATTAAACAAGGACAGAATGGTTACTGAAGGAGTGGAGGCTTTTGTTCCCTACAAAGGAAAAACTTCTGACATCATTCATAAATTGGTTGGCGGATTGAAGCATGGCTTAAGTTATTGCGGCGCTAAAAATATTGATGAATTAAGAGAGAATGCCGAATACACCAAAATAACACCCTTTGGTTTGAGGGAAAGCGGCCCACATGATATAGTGTTTTTGTAATGCACTGGAGGTTTTATAGTTGGATTTTATTTTTGAAATCATAATAACGCTTTTATGTACGAGAATGTATTCTGTTTTTTATGCCTGGAATTGTTGTAGTTGGCGCTCAATGGGGGGATGAAGGCAAAGGCAAAATTGTGGATTATCTCGCGGAAAATGCGGATTGCGTTGTGAGATATCAAGGCGGAGCTAATGCAGGCCACACTGTTGTTATAGGAGAAGAGACATTCAAGTTCCACTTAATACCTTCAGGTGTCATCCGAGGTAAAAGGATTTTTATCGGAAATGGTGTTGTAGTAGATCCAGAAACTCTTATCAGCGAGCTAAACACACTTAAAGAAAAAGGTATCAATCCCGATATAACAATAAGTGGCCGTGCTCATGTGGTTTTTGATTTCAACAAGATAATAGACGGAATGGAAGAAGAGGCAAAGGGGAGATTGGCTGCTGGAACTACTAAAAGGGCAATAGGGCCAACGTATTCAGACAAAAGCGCAAGATATGGAATACAAATGGTTGATTTGCTTGATGAGGAAATTTTCAAAGAAAAATTTAATAAACTTGTTGCGATGAAACAGAAAATAATAAATGATGTATACGGCTCTGATATCAAACTTGATAGGGAAGAACTGACGATAAAATATCTTGAATTTGGAAAACTATTGAGAGATTTAATTGGTGATGTTTCTTTTGAAATAAATAAACTGCTGGATGATGCAAAAACTGTAATTTTCGAGGGCGCTCAAGGTACCATGTTAGATGTTGATCACGGGCTTTATCCTTATGGAACCTCTTCAAATCCAATTGCAGGCGGTGCTTGTGTCGGTGTCGGTGTAGGACCAACAAAGATGAATGAAATTATTGGAGTTGCAAAAGCATACACAACAAGGGTGGGTGCTGGTCCTGTTCCAACTGAATTGGAGAGTAAAATTGCAGACGATATCAGAGAGAAGGGAAAAGAATATGGAACAACTACAGGAAGACCTAGAAGGGTGGGATGGCTTGATACTGTCACCTTGAGATATGCTGTCAGATTGAGTGGTATCACTAGCTGGGCTGTGACAAAGTTGGATGTATTAGGTGGTGTGGACCCTATTAAGATTTGTATAGCATATGAATTCAACAGAAAAAGACTGACTGAGCAACCATTAAGCCTTAGTATTTTCGAAAAATGTAAACCGGAATATATTTTTATGAGAGGGTGGGATGATCTACCGAGAGGGGAATGGAGGTCTGTAGCTGAAAACGGATTCTATGCTTTACCGAAAGAGGCAAGAAAATACATAAAGAAAATTGAAGATTTCACAGGAGTTCCGGTCAAAATAGTTTCTATTGGACCCATTAGAGATGAGACTATTAGCGTGATGTGATTTAATGGACGAACTTCTGGCAATATCACCGATTGATGGGAGATATAGAAAAGACGTTGCTGAACTAGAAAATTATTTCTCAGAATTTGCGTTTATCGAGTACAAGCTGAAAGTTGAGATAGAATATTTTATCGCTTTGGTTGAATTTGTTAAAAGAAAATTAGCTGAAAATGAAGAAAAAATATTGAGAGAAATAGTATCGAACTTTTCTATAGAAGATGCGAAGAAAATAAAAGAAATTGAAGGTAGGATAAAGCATGATACAAAGGCAATAGAATATTTTTTGAAAGAAAAAATAAACGTGACGAGTTTGAAAGATCAGAAAGAGATGTTTCATTTTGGTTTGACGTCATATGATATTGTTGATAATGCTTATTCGCTTATGCTGAGAGATGCTTTGATAGACGCTATCCTTCCTGTATTGAAAAAATTGTCAGATAAATTGCAGATGTTGATGAAAGATAATAAAGATATTGTGATGCTGGCTAGAACACACGGTCAACCAGCATCACCCACAACAGTTGGAAAGGAGTTCGCAAATTTTTTGGTACGAGTAGATGAAAGAGTAAAGAGATTGGAGTCATTTAAATTTCCTGGCAAACTATCAGGATCTGTCGGTAATTATAATGCTTTAACTGCTGCATATCCGAACAAAGATTGGATAAAATTCAGTGAAAATTTCATTTCAAATTTCGGATTAATGCCGAAAATTATAACTACTCAGATAATGCCGAAGGATGATATTGTTGATTTTTTGAACTTGATAGCCACGTTAAACAATATCCTTCTAGATCTTGACAAAGATATGTGGCTTTACATCAGTTATGATTATTTCAGACAAAAAACTAAAGAGGAAGAAGTAGGATCATCGACAATGCCTCACAAAGTTAATCCTATTGATTTTGAAAACAGCGAAGGCAATTTAGAAGTGGCAAATTCCTTGCTACATGGAATAGTTAATAAAATTCAAATTTCTAGGCTTCAAAGAGATTTGTCGGATTCAACAATGACTAGAAATTATGGAGTTGTGATGGCTCATTCTTTGTTGGCATACAAGAATACTATTAAAGGTCTAGAAAAAATTGAGCCTAATGTGTTTAAAATTACACAAGATTTATTGGAGAACCCTGAAGTGATATCAGAGGGCGTACAGACTGTTCTCAGAAGGGAAGGTTATGAAATGCCTTACGAGAAATTGAAGGAATTAACAAGAGGAAAGAAAGTTACAATCCAAGAAATTCAGGAGTTTATAAAAAATTTGGATATTTCAGAGAATCTGAAACAAGAACTTCTAAGATTAACACCTGAAAATTACATTGGATTGGCGAAAGAATTAATTAACCTAGAAAAATAGCATTTATGTTTAACACCCGTAGAAGGTGTTTACAGAAGTCAAAGTGAAAATTAGAGTCTAAGGTTAAATTTAAGTATCTTCACTCAAATCAAATTAACTAAGTGATATCATTGAGTGATTATCGGATTACAACCAGCATTTAATATTTATTTAGCTATAACTCTAATTCTATCCAAAGGTGTTTTATATGACTAGTGTACAAGATATAGAAAAACAAATACAAGAATTCTGGGAAAAAAATAAAATACCTCAGAAAGCTAGGGCAATGAACAAAAATGAGAAAAAATTCTATTTCTTGGATGGACCACCATATGCTACTGGTTATATTCATATCGGAACTGCGTGGAACAAGATTTTAAAGGATTCTTATTTGCGCTTCTGGAGAATGAAAGGCTTCAATGTTTGGGATCAACCCGGCTATGATACACATGGTTTACCTATAGAAAACAAGGTTGAACAAAAATTGGGATTCCATAACAAAGCGGATATTGAACGACTTGGGATAGAAAAATTTAACAAGGAATGCAAAGCGTATGTTGAACAATTCTTTGGCATAATGAACAAGCAATTCCAGGATTTAGGAGTATGGATGAATTGGGATGATCCTTACATTACATTCAAGAATGAATATATTGAAGGGGCATGGCATACATTCAAAACTGCATTTGAAAAAGGTTTCTTGTATAAAGATGTGTATTCAGTTCATGTATGTTTTCGCTGCGAAACGGTAGTGGCTTATAATGAAATAGAATATGCAAAAGCAACAGATCCTTCTGTTTACATAAAATTCCCAGTTAAAGGAAAGACGAATGAATACTTCTTGATATGGACAACTACACCATGGACATTACCTAGCAATACTGGTATAATGGCTAAGCCTGATGCAGATTATGTTTATGTGAAGGTTGGCGATGAAACCCTCATAATGTCTAAAGCGTTGACAGATGCTGTTATGAACAAGGCAAAGAAGGGAAAATATGAAATTGTTAAGACTGTCAAGGGGAAATCATTAGAAGGTGTAAAATACTCTCATCCTTTAGCCGATATTTTTCCATTTATAGATAAATTACACAATGCATATCGCGTTGTTCTGTCCGAACAATTTGTTAGTCTTGACGAAGGGACTGGTTTAGTTCACACGGCTCCAGGACATGGGCAAGAGGATTACAAAGTTGGCAAGGAACATGGATTGCCTATAGTTTCTCCTCTGAAGATGAATGGTACTTTTAATGAGGAATGTGGAAAGTTCTCAGGAAAATTGGCAAAAGCTTCTGATGATGAAATAATAGCTGAATTCAAAAATAGAGGATTACTGTTTCACCAAGAAAAAATTACACATGACTATCCACAGTGTTGGAGATGCTCTACACCCCTGTTGTTTATGGCAGTGCCGCAATGGTTTTTCAGGGTTACCAGCATTAGAGATAAGCTAAAAAAAGAAAACGAAAAAGTCAAATGGCATCCTGATTGGGCAGGAAAAAGGTTTGATAATTGGCTTGACAGCCTTGGTGATTGGCCTATATCAAGACAGAGATATTGGGGTATACCGCTGCCAATTTGGGAATGTGAAAAATGCAGTAGCGTTAAAGTTATCGGATCGAGAAAGGAGTTACCAAAAGTTCCGGAAGATTTCCACAGGCCGTATATAGATGAAATAACTATGACTTGTAAATGTGGAGGAACGATGAAGAGAATACAAGATGTTTTGGACGTATGGTTTGATGCAGGATTGGCTTCGTGGGCAAGCCTTGGTTACCCTGAGAGAAGAGATCTTTTTGATAAATTATGGCCATCTGATCTACAGATAGAAGGGCCTGATCAGATAAGGGGATGGTGGAATGCTGAATTGATCACGAGTGTTATTACATTTGACAAGGCACCATTCCAAAAAATTCTATTCCACGGCTTTGTTTTGGATGCACATGGAATGAAGATGAGCAAGTCTAAAGGAAATATTGTTGAACCGGTAGATGTTATTAAGAAATATGGAAGAGATGTGCTAAGATTTTATTTGCTGTCAAGCCCTGCGTGGGAGGATTTTTATTTCAACTGGACTGATACAGAGAATGTATCAAGAACTTTCAATATACTCAGAAATACATTTCAATTTGTAAAGACATATGTAACAAAAATACCTCAAGATAAACCAAAACTCAATGTAGAGGACAAATGGCTTTTCTCCAGACTAAATTCACTGATAGAAGAATATCACAAAGAATTTATGGAATCAAATCATCACAAGGTAGTTGAAAGGTTGAACAGTTTCATTCTTAATGATCTTTCCAGATGGTATATTAAGCTAGTAAGAGACAGGACATGGCCAACTTATTCAGGAAAGGATAAGGATGCAGCATTCTACACTTTAGGAAAAGTATCAGAAGCATTGCTTAAACTTTTGGCGCCTTTAACACCCCACATTGCAGAATATGTGTATCAAGATGTTATAAAACCGAAGACTAAAGGAAAGGAATCCATACATTTTTATCCATTTGATGTAGCTGACAAGAAATTGATTGACAAGAAGTTGGAAGAACAAATGGAATTAGTGAAGGCTATAGTTGAGGAGACATCTGCTGTTAGACAGAAAGAAAACGTTAGATTGAGATGGCCTATGAAGAGATTACTTATAGTTTCTGGAGATGAAAAAGTTATAGGTGCTGTTGAAACATTAAAAAATGTACTAGAAAACATGTGTAATGTTAAATCCATAGAAGTTGTGAAGAAGTTGCCGAAAGGAAAATTTGCAGAAGGGGGTGTTGAAGAGACTAAATTATACTTGGATCTTGAAGTTGATCAATCATTATACGAGGATAGACTGCTTAGAGAATTGTCGAGAGCTATTCAAGACCTTAGAAAGACGAGTAAGTTCGTTGTTACCGATGAAATAAACTTGACAATGAAATCTGATGATGAAACTGAAGCTATTTTAAATAGATTCGCGAATGCGTTGAAAGATGAAGTCGGTGCTATTAAAACTACTGTAGGAAGTTTAGAAGGAAAGCATAGAGGAGAATTGGAGTTCGAAGATAAAAAGATTGAGATTGCTTTTTCTAAGAGCTAATGTTTTCGGTTAATTGAATAACCATTTTCTTCTAGTTCATTTCTTATATGGTCGGGAATAGTATCTGAAACGATAGCTATATACATTGAAGTTGGATCTTTCGCTGCAATTGTTGCATATAGGATTGTTATATCAGACGATTTAAAGACTGCGCAAACATAGGGTTGATCAACACGTATACTTAGCTCCCGGTTGTCTTTAGCTTTAACAACTCCCTTAACGACTGTCATAGAGAGACTTAATACAGAAATAAACTTTTATTCTTTTCCCTATCTGAAATCACTTTCAAGATCAAACTTTCAAGCATCAAAATTCTGATTAATTACCAAAAATTATTATTTGAATCTGAGTTAAAATTTTTATGGGTTAATGTTTTATATTGGAAAAATTATACTATTTCTATGACTAAAGATATGAAAAGAGGGCCAACTTTAGTAAAAGATGTTATGAATCCTCAAGTTATAATCGCGAAGCCTGTAGCAACTGCAAAGGAGGCAGCCAAAGTAATGGCGGAAGCTCATGTGGGTTCTTTAGTTGTTATGGACGGTACTAAAATTGTTGGAATAGTTACTGAAAGCGATCTTATAAGAAAGATAATAGCTGAAGGGAATGATGCTACACAAATGAAATTAGTAGATATGATGACTAGAAATGTGAAAACAATTGAAGCTGATAGTGAACTGGAGGATGCTGCTGATATAATGGTTGAGAACAAGATCAAAAAATTACCTGTTGTTAAAGGTGGGAGGATTGTCGGTATTATTACTTCGAGCGATCTAATATCATTTGAGCCGAAATTCATTGAGGCCCTAGGAAGACTTTTAATGCTTAAACCAAAACAAAACATGGCAGGCTAAAACAAGGCATTTAAATAGTTTTAATACGTCTTATTAATTAGTGAGATAATGAAAAAATTACTTATAGCCCTAATTGCATCATTATTAGTGTTAGAAGTATTAGTAGTAGCTGTACCTGTAGTTCCCTCAAGAGGAAATGCAGATGTTAATGTTCCAGATGTAGCTTTAGTTGCTCCTGTTTTTGACCCTCAAACATCTCCAGTCACGAGAGTAGTTGTCGATACTTTAGATAATCAACACATTAAAACTTTAGAATTAAAAGGATGCAAAGTTGTTCATAAAATAAAACCTTCTACTGCGTTTGATTGTCCAACAGAAGTTGTTTCAGAATTAGGTTTAAATGAAGACTTGAAAGTTTTCGCGGTGGATTTAAATGCGGATAAACAAATAGGGGCAGACAAAGTATGGACATCCGGATACACAGGTTTTGGAAGGCTTATTGCCGTTCTTGATACAGGTGTTAATTATACTCATGTAGAACTTGCTAGCAGCATTGTTAAAGGAAAAGATTTTTCCAATAACGATAATGATCCAATGGATGATAATGGTCATGGCACGCATGTTGCTGGAATAATTACTGCTGATGGTGTATTGTTAAATGCTAAAGGTGTTGCACCAGATGCAAATGTATTGGCGGTAAAAGTTCTTTCTGCTTCTGGTGGCGGATATTTAAGTGATGTTGTTGCTGCGATATATTATGTTGTTGATGGTTCGGATGGTGTTTATGGAACAGCTGACGATTTCAAAGCTGATGCTATTAGCATGAGTTTGGGAACAAGCCCTCCTTATACTTACAGAGGTTCTAATTGTGATTACGCATATCCTGCTATGACAAATGCGATAAGTTATGCTAGAAGTAAAGGTGTTTCAGTTGTGGCTGCAGCAGGTAATTCTGGTGGTTCTGGTGTTTCATTACCTGGTTGTGTAAGTGGTGTGATTACTGTGGGAGCTGTGGATAGCTTGGATAAAGTTCAAAGTTGGTCTGGAAAAGGTAGTTCTTTAGATTTAGTCGCTCCTGGCGTCAGCATTTTATCTTCATGGTTTAATGGGGGCTATGCCACTGCGAGTGGGACAAGCATGGCAACTCCAGTAGTTTCAGGAACGGTTGCATTGATGAAACAGAAGAATCCTTTGCTAACGGTAAATCAAGTTTATAATAACCTGATAAATACTGCTAAAGATTTAGGAAAAATAGGTTTTGATATAAATTCAGGTTTTGGAAGAGTTAACGCCTTGGCAGCTGTTAATGTTTCGTGAGTTTTTTTCAAACCTAAGTTTAACAATACTCATTTTTTTATTAGGTAGAAATCAATTAATTATTATGAGATTTTCAGTTATTTTAGCAGCTGTAATGCTCTATTTGGTTTTGGTTTCTGTGGTATTGGGTGCTGATAGTACAACAACTACCTTACCAAGAACGTCTACTACTCTGCCAAAAACAACGACTACAATAGTGGGAGATCCTGAATGTGAATTACTAGGATATAGATGTGTTCAGGCATGTATTCCTGAAAACACGGTGAATAAACAATGTCCATCCGGTAAAGTTTGTTGTCAAAAAACAACTTCGACTACAACAGATTCGAAATGTAAAGATTCTGATGGAGGCAAGAACTACTATGTCCTCGGTAAGACATATGATTACATTAAATTTTTTCCCGAGAATCCGGCTATGGATAAATGTGAAGGGTCCGTATTAAGTGAGTATTATTGTAGACAAGACGGTTATGTTGATAATGTTAAATTTAACTGTCCTAATGGGTGCAGGAATGGCGTATGTGGTATTGAAACATCCACTACAACATTGCCATGTAAAGATTCGGATGGCGGTATAAATATTTATGAAAAAGGTGATTGTTTTGATAAATCTAAACCCCGTTCCGATAGTTGTGTGAATTCAAAGAACTTAAGAGAATATTATTGTAAAAATAACAAATGTAATCAAAAAGTTATTACTTGTGGTAGTCAATGTTTATTAAAAGAGGGCAGATGTCAGCCAACTATTATTACAGTATCATCTAATAACCAAATACCCCAAGTAAATGCAGCTATTGTGAGAGTTTTGAAAGTCTTAGGATTCAAGATTGAGTAGAATTTATAAACCCCAAACTTTCCAGCTTTCTGGAAATTTTCTTTCAAGTAATTGCCAGTAAACAATCAACTGGCCGTGATGCATTACTTCGTGATCTATTAACCAGAATAAATGCTCAACAACAGTTGGATTATGTTCCCCTCCCCAATATATTATCTTATCAAAGTCTTTCTCTTTCAGTCCTTCAACTAATTTGATCATCGTTTCATCTTCTTTCTCGAGTATTTCTATTAACGTATCTTTTTTATCATAATCCTTCATATAAATTTTCTTTGAGAAATCTATTTTCCCTGTTTTTATTGCTTCAATATAACAGTGCTGTACATTAGCAAGATGCCGGAACTGCTTTGATAGCGATCCTAAACCTTTTCCCGGAGAGAATAACAGTTTATCTTCAGGTGTAGCTTTCAGCATTTCCAATGTCATTTTTCTGTGAAATTTCCAAGAATTCAAAAAACCTTTCAATTCCACTATTGCCACCAAGTATTAAATCATTGAAGTTGAAACTAAAGCTAAAATTCCCAACAAAAGATAAATCAAAGGCAGCAAAATAGGTGGTCTTCCTCTTGTAATATTAGCTAATGTCAGGCCTTTCTTTTTTACATGAAGAAGATGATAGAACAGTCCTAACAGCGAAACAAAAATTAATCCATATGCAGAATACCAATAATAGGATTTGAAGCTGCTATTAAAGTATAGTAAATACCCAAGAATTGAAAACAGAGGTACATATACAACTGGAATCCACATTTTCCAGCTAAAGAATTTCTCTCCCCAATGTTGAAGTGTATTTTCTAACCAGATTATTAATACTGACGTAGATGTCAACAATAAAACCATTTCAGCTAATGTCGGCATAATTATCCATTAGTTACCCGAGAATTTAAGCTTTCATTGCCCTTTGGAATATTCTTAAAACCGCTATTATCTGTCCTGTTGGTGATCCTGTTGGAGGTTGGGTTGTAGTGGGTGGTAGAGTTGTTGGTGTCGTAGTAGTCGGCAGTGTTGTTGTTTCTTCGTGTATCGATGTCGTTGTAGTAGTGAAAGCATTGCCACATTTATCTGGATATTTCTCACAATAAATCCTTCTGCACTCCTCTTCTGTTTTGCATGGTGTGGAAGTAGATGATTGAGGATAGTTAGTAACTGTTGGGTATGGACTAGGATAATTTTCATTTTGTTGCGGATATATTCTTTCAGGATATTTATTCTTCTCTTCATGTTCACCTTCTCTATATGGTTGTTCCTTGTTAGCTTCGCCTCTGCATTCTTCGGGGTGCTGCTGGCAATAAGTTCTACATTCTTCAGGCGTTGAACAACCTCCAGGACCACCTCTTATTTTACCATCATCAAATGGTCGTTCTTCACCTCTCATTTCTTCCATTGGTTTAGCATAGCCATGCTCTACAGCCCATTGATGACAGATTTGCATATTTTCAGGATTGTTACAAAATGCTTCGCACTCTCTTCCTTTACAGCCGCCAGGACCACTGAATTCTTTGCCGTTAAACTGCTTTGCCTTTTCAAACTCTTCATCACTCATAAAACCTTTTTCGTGAGCAAAATTTATACAGTCTTGGAAGTGGCTCTCATCATGACAATAGGCTTCGCATTCTTCCCTTCCTTTACAACCTCCCGGGCCACTCTCGCTGAAGCCTTTGAATTTTCTTGCCTGTTCTGCTTCTTCGTGTGTCATAAATCCATTTTGTTCTGCAAAGTTGATACACTCATCAGAATGGCTGGAATCTTCACAATAATCTTGACATGCTTCTTTGCCTTGGCATCCTCCAGGACCTTCCTTGACAAATTTACCTGCTTTTCTCATTCTCTCCGCATCTTCCTTATCCATGAATCCATGTTCTTCTGCAAAATTCAAGCATTCTTCAAAATGACTAGTATCCTGACAATAAGTTTCGCAGGCCTCTTTCCCTTTACATCCTCCAGGACCCCCACTTATTCCAAATTTTCTTGCCATTTCTGCTTCCTGGTGTGAAATAAATCCATGTTCTTCTGCAAATTTGACGCATGCCTCAGTATTTTCCGGTTTTTCACAATAATCTCTACACTCTTCCCCTTTACAACCGCCTGGTCCTGCAAAAGAGCCTACCTTTCTAATCATTTCAGCTTCTTTTGGCCTAATGAAACCTGCTTTTTCAAAGAAATTCAGACATTCTTCAAAATGTGATTCATCACTGCAATAAGTTTCGCAAGCATCTCTTGATTTACAACCGCCTGGTGTTTCACCTTTTTCCATCAAAGGAAGTACTTTTTCAGCATCTTCTATCTCTTTTTCATCAATTAGCTGATGTTCTTTAGCAAAAGCCAGACACGCCCTCATATGAGTTGGGTCGTCGCAATAGGTCTTGCATTCAGCTTCAGAATTGCAGTTTCCTAGTTCTGTCACTGGAAAGGTAATATTTGGTTTACGATGCTTGAGATTATGTTTTTCTGCAAAGGCTTCACATTCTGATCTGTGGCTGAGATCGTCACAATATTTTATACATTCCTCCTTGGAAACACAGTTGCCAAGTTCAGGAATAGGAAAGATAATGTCTGCCTCTGATGTTGCTGAAATTAAAGGAACGAGAAGTACAGTGATTGACAATATCAGAAAAAATTTTCTCATTCAGTTCACTTGAATGGGTTTTGATATTCGAAGGGATTTCTAACTGCGAATGGATTCTCACTTACTGGTGGGGCGATGTTGGAGAAGTCGGGGGTAGAAGCAACTCTGACACCATTTGAGTAACCGAAAACATAGGCTCCTGCTATTAAAGCCAATGCTACAACAACAAGAATCACTATAAGAAGAACGTTAGATTTTTGGGTTTCCATAAAGATATTTTGGTTTGACAGCATTTATAAATTATGCTCAATAACTTCATCTTGCTTCTACTCGAATTTAATTCCCAAATACTTGAGAGGTTTTAGCCGCAGCATATCCAATCAAAAAACCTAAACCTTCAATTCCTCCATATATAAGCGTATCAACAAGCCCATTTACACAACCTCTATTATTTTTATAAGATGTATTTATCGCTTCAATAATAGTTTCGGTGTGTCTATCTGAAAACGGTGATACATCTTTAATTTGATTCAATGCTCGCTCATCTGTGGGAATACTAAAATCAGTAGCGACTGGATTATTATAACCAACATAACTCGATAAGATAGTTAATAAAGCATTGATTCCCGGAGCACCAAGTAACAAACCTGAACTAATTAATGGTTCAAGTTGTACTTCATATGCTTTTGCCACTCCATGAGTTGTTCCTCCAAAAAGTGCAAATAAATAAATAAGAGTTGATGTTCCTGAAAGACGAACATGTAAGTTTACATTAAATGGAACATACCCGTCTCGAGGAACTTTGTCTAGGCTCATTTAAATTGTAAATTTGATGATATTTGTATAAATAACTTTAGAAATTATTTTTTTCTATTATTTAGTTAATCATTTCCAAAAATTGAATAAAATCAGTCTTTGATTCACCTGAATACTTGGAGAGATTGGGGAGCAACAGTGAAGAAGAAGTTTTCCGTTAGAAAAAATTGAATATGTGAAATCTAATATTATTTTAAGATTTAATGCCATCTATATTTTATGTCATTTGATAAAAAACAACTCATGAAAAAATTTCAATCTACTCCAGAGAAGTACTGGCAGGTAGAGTTATTCAAACAAAAAGGCTTCGTTAGGAAACAGTGCACTAGTTGTGGAAAATTCTTCTGGACATTAGATAACAACAGAAGTCTTTGCGATGATCAACCTTGTCGCACATATGAATTTATAGGAAACCCACCCACTTCTAAAAGGTTAGGCTACGTTGAAGCATGGAAGACTGTAGAAAAATTTTTTGTAAGCAAAGGTCACCAGTCTATAAGAAGATATCCTGTTGTTTGCAGATGGTATCCACTCTACTTCAATATAGCTTCTATCATCGATTTCTATAGAATAGAAAACGGTAACTTAACTTTCGAGTTTCCTGCTAATCCTTTGATAGTTCCGCAATTTTGCCTAAGATTTAACGATATTCCTAATGTCGGTGTTACAGGTAAGCATTCTACAGTTTTCTGCATGTTAGGGCAGCATAGCTTGTATGATGGAAAACAAGGCTACTGGAAGGATAGATGTATTGAATTAGATTTTGAATTGCTTACAAAGGAATTGGGAATAAAACCAGAAGAGATTACATTCATGGAAGATATGTGGGTCGGACCGTCAGCTTTTGGTCCTTCATTAGAATATTTTGTCCGTGGCTTAGAATTGGGAAATGCAGTTTTCACAGAATTTGTAGGAACTATGGATAATTACAAGGAGACAAGAGAAAAAGTTATAGATATGGGTGCAGGACTGGAAAGGTTTGCATGGATAACGCAAGGAACGCCGACTCACTATGATGTTACGTTTGGGCCTGTTATCAAGTTCATGGTTAAAGAATTAGGATTGAAACCTGATTGGGAGTTCTTCAAGAGATATTCTGCTTTATCCGGGACTTTAAACATTGATGAGGTGAAAAACTTTAACAAAGCCAAAGAAGCTATAGCAAAACAACTAGGTGTAACAGTTGATGCTCTAAATGTAAAAGTGAAACAACTAGAAGCAATTTATGCTATTGCAGACCATACTTTGGCGTTAACCTTTGCTATTTCAGATGGTGCTTTGCCCAGTAATGTCGGTGGTGGCTACAATTTAAGAGTCATTCTCAGAAGGGCATTTTCATTTTTGGATGAAAACAAGTGGGCTTTGGATTTAACAAAGATCAGTGAAACACATGCTAAACATTTGAGAGACATGGCTCCAGAATTGGGTGAACATGTTAATGAAATTTCTGCTATATTTGATGTTGAAAGAAAAAGATTCAGCAGTTCAAAGATGAGGGCACAGACAATCGTTCAAAATATTGTTCAGAAAGGGGAGACAATAGATGAAAGCAAATTGATTCAGCTTTATGACTCTGAGGGCATCACACCGGAATTAGTTAAAGAATACAAAACTGACTTGAAAGTGCCTGATGATTTTTACATCAAAGTCACTGAAAGACACATGAGAGAGAAGGAGGAAGCTAAGCTGATGACAGATGTTTCAGGATTGCCTTCTACACAATTGCTGTATTACGAGGATCAAAAGAAGTTTGAGTTCACGGCTAAAATTTTGAAAACTATTGACAATCAATGGATTGTTCTCGACAAAACTTATTTCTATCCTGAAGGTGGTGGCCAGAAGGCTGACATGGGGTTCATTGGCTCTGCTACTGTAGCTGATGTACAGAAGATTGGTAATGTTGTTTTACACAAAGTCATAGGGTTAGTTAAGGAAGGAGAAGAGGTTGTTTGCAAGGTTAATTCATTCAGACGAGAGACGCTAATGAGACACCATACAGCTACTCACATAGTGAATGCGGCTGCAAGAATGATTTTAGGGTCGCATGTATGGCAGAATTCAACAGAGAAGAATACTGATAAGGCTAGACTTGATATTACTCATTATGATGCATTGACTCCAGAGCAGGTGGAAGCTATTGAGAATAAAGCTAATGAAATTGTTTCGAAAGGCTATAATGTTTTCATTAAATGGTTGCCAAGACAAGAGGCTGAGAAGAGTTATGGCTTTAGAATTTATCAAGGCGGTTATGCCCCAGGAAAACAAGTTAGGGTTGTTTCAATAGGCAGAGATGTGGATGTTGAGGCCTGTGGGGGGACGCATGTTGAGAAGACGAAGGAGGTTGGATATATACTAATGTTAAGGGCTAAGAGAATACAAGATGGTGTTGTTAGATTAGAATATGCTTCTGGCCTAGTCGCTGAGAAATATTTGAAAGAAGATGGGCAGGCTTTGAAAGAAACTGCACAGTTGCTAAAGATTAAAGATGATGATGTTCCTAAAGCTGTAGAAGATTTGTTTAATAAATGGAAACAGTTAAGAAAAGAAGTTAAGAAATAAAAAACTCAATAAATATAAAGAAGTATATAAAAACTTCGCAATAACTCCAAAATTGATGCATAAATCGAATATTTTATTCGTTTAATAGTTGTTATGTGCAATTTTCGAAGGGCGCATATTTTATCTTTTGTTCCGCCTCGCTCTATCATCACATTTACAAATCAACACCAAGTGTTTTCAAATCCGATTTCAATTTTTTGGAATTTTTGAACCAAATACCTTCCATTCCTAATTCTATAGCAGGTTTTACATACTCTTCTTTATCATCAATGTAAATAATATTTTCTGGCTTTTCTTTCGTTATTTTTAAAGCCAATTCAAATATTTCAGTACCATCTAACTTTGTTTTGTGGACTTTATGTGAAAAAATCCCGTCCATAAAATTCTTCAAAAAATAATATTTTTCTTGTAAATATTCAACACGTTCCTTAACATTGTCTGATAGGAAATATAATCTGATTCCATTTTCCTTTAGTCTACTTATAATTTTTATTGTTCCTTCTATAGGTTCATACGACTCTACCCACATTCTAGTTAATTCCTCATTTTCAGCTTCTATTCCAAATGATTTCTTAAATTCATTCCAAAATTTGTCGGCTGTGATTTCCCCCTTCCTGTACAAATTTGCAAATTTATTGCTAGTTTTCAAGAAGTTAGACACTTTTTCAGAATCAAGACCAAATTTTTCACTTATTCTTACTACAGTTATTTTTGTTCCATCTGTGAAATAGACTCCACCCAAATCAAATATAATTGTAGTTATCATAATCTCCCTTAATGTACCCCGTGCTATTTCTTTATTGAGAAGAGCTTTCACTAATTTTTGACCTGATATTACAGGTAACTTCATATGCTCACTGATATCTTAGCTACTTGTTGAGTTTGATTCAGCGGAATTCCATCTTCTGCTAGAGACCTTAGATGAAGTTCTATGGCTTCCTTTATGTTTTTAATAGCCTCTTTCTGTGTTTTGCCTTGAGAAATACAACCTGGAAGAGCCGGCACAGTAACCACAAACCATCCATCTTCATCTTTTTCTATAATAGCTCTGAATTCCATATCTATCACTTGTTTATATTATTCGCCAAAAGTTTAAATAAATGTTTTGGTGACTCCTCCATTAAGTAGAACGTCGTAGAATGGCATATGTTATGCGCTGAATTCTTACACCGGCGAATTTTTAGAATTAATAATTATTTCAAATAGCGATTACATTAAATTATAAGCGATTTTCATGTCTGAATTTGAAGAATTTATTAACGGAGCTAGAAATGCTGTAAAAGGTTGCATGGGTATTAAGAAGAACGAAGACGTTTTGATAATTACTGATAGGAGAATGAATAGAGACATGTCAGAAGCATTGAGGGAGGCTTCAGAAGAAAGAGAGGCTATTGCTACAGTAAGAATGATGGAACCATTGGAAGTGCATGGCCAAGAACCTACTGAGAAGATAGCCGAGCTTATGAAAACTCCTAATGTCTTGTTCTTAGTTACTTCAACATCCTTAACACACACTAATGCCAGAAAAGCTGCTACAAGTAAGGGCGTTAGAATAGCTTCAATGCCTAATGTTCCTGAAGTCTCCTTTATAAACGGTGCTTTAACTGCTGATTACAATGAAGTAAAACAATTATGTATGAAGATGCATGATGCCATGTCCAGATCGAAAATTCTAAGAATTACATCAAGAAGTGGAACATTGTTAGAATTGCAAGTGGGAAAATATAGGTGGGAACCTGATACAGGTATTTTCCATAAAAGAGGCGATTATGGCAACTTGCCAGCCGGTGAAATAAGCACATCTCCTAATGAAGGAACAGCTAATGGTTTTATAGTCTTTGATCAGATGGATGAATATAAGCATGTTAGACTAACGATAAAAAATAATATAACTGAAAAGTTTGAAGGTGCGCCGAAAATACAAGAAGTTATAAATCAGCTTGGAATAAAGGCGAAGACTATAGCTGAAATTGGTATTGGTTGCAACCCGAAGGCAAAGATAATCGGAAATGTTTTAGAAGACGAAAAAGTTTTGGGAACTGTTCATATAGCATTAGGCAACAATACATCTTATGGGGGTAAAAATGATGTTCAATTTCACTATGATGGTATTATTGACAAGCCAACTCTAGTTGCTGATGGAAAAATTGTAATGAGAGACGGAAAGTGGATGATATGATTTCTTATGGGGAGTTAGACAAATTAAGACAGAACCTATTAGAGTCTGTCTTTATATCCTCATGCTTCAGAAGGACGGGTAAGAAGTTTTGCAAGGTATCTAGCTACTAGTTGTGGATATTGCTGATTGCTATGAATGACAATCTTCTTCGTGCTATAAAGAAATTGAAAAATCTTAAAATTCCTTACAGGCTTCTAGAATTCCCTGACGTTGCAAAGACCTCAGATGATGTTGCTAGAATGGGTGATGTAGACGCTAAAGAGATTGTAAAAACACTACTTGTTAAAACAGATGACAATAGGATCTATGCGCTGGTCTTGCCTGGTATGAAGAGATTAGATAACAAAAAGGTAAGAGAATTATTAAAAGCTAAAAATCTTAGATTGTTAAACGAAGATGAATTAAAAGAGAATACACCTTTCATTCCTGGCGAAGTTTGTCCAATCCTAGTCGAAAAAATATCTATATATATCGATAAAACGGTTTTTGAAACAGAAAAGATAAATTTCGGATCTGGAGATCTTTATTTCGGTATCGAGATTAATTCCAAAGATATAGATAAATGTATTGAAGGAGAAATTGTTGATATAGCCGTTGAGTGACATGAAAATATTCTTCATAACGCCTTTTGAAGGTAAGAAACATTACCAGAAAGATGTCGACAAAATTATTGAAATAATAGAATCTACTGGGGCTAAAGTTTTAAGTCCAGAAAAAACTAGAGAATATCAAGATGCCTTTCGTGAAGAAAATTTAAAGAAATTTGGAAGTAGAGAAAGCATACACTACGAATTCATAAAACAAGGCGTTCTTAATGCTGATGCAATAATAGTCGAAGCGAGCCATGAAGATTTCAGAGTGGGACATGAAACTACTTTGGCTGTTCTTCATAGAAAACCCGTCCTTTGTTTATCAAAAAACATTGATTTTGGTAAATACATTAGACATGAAGGTTTTAGAGGTGCCCAATATAATGAAAAAAATATTAAAGGTATTGTCCTGAATTTTCTTTCTGAAGTCAGCAAAAATATACTTTCAAAACGTAAAGCCAATTTCAAATTTTCTAGTACAAACTGGAGAACACAAAAGATCACACCAAAGAAAAACATTGCTGCTCTTGGCTCAATAAACATTGACATGGTAACGAAGGTGCCGATAATACCCAAAGAAAATGAGGTTGTAATTAGCGAAGGCTTGAAGCTTATTACAGGAGGTAAAGCAACAAATGCTGCTATAGCTATGTCAAGATTGCAAGAAAAAGTCTATATGATCGGAAAAATAGGTAATGATTTCTTTGGAGAGGAAGCAAAGACTATATTGAAGAATGAAGGGATAAATGTAGATTTTGTGGATGAAGACGTTTTTATTCCTACAGGAACGATTATGGTAAACGTTGATAAGAAAGGGGAAAATACAATAATTGTCAACGAAGATGCTAACATAAGAATAAATAAAAAAACCATTTCTGATTTCTTGCAACAATTAGATCAGAATTCGATAAAAGTTGATCTTTTCTATATAACACTAGAGCCACCTGCTGAAGTTGTAGAATTTGCAATAAAGGAATTCAAGAAAAGAAACGTTACTATATTTTGTGATGCTGCTCCAGAGATAAAACCTTTGCAAGAAGATCTTTATGAATACGTTGATTTCTTATCTCCCAATGAGTATGAAGCAACAGCTATGACTGGTATAAAAGTGAAGGATGTTAGAACAGCTAAGAAAGCGTCAAAATATTTGAGAAAAAAAGGAGCGAACAATATTATTATTACATTAGGAAAATTGGGAGCAGCTTTTCTTGAGAAAGGATTAAATGTGCCGATACATTTTCCTGGGAAAAGGGTTAAGGTAGTTGATGAAACTGCCGCTGGGGATGCATTTAGGGGAGCCTTTGTCGTAAAATATCTGGAAAGTGGAAATTTGCATGAATCAATAGAATTCGCTAACAAAGCAGGGGCTTTTGCAGTTACTAAACTTGGCGCTTATGATGCGATGCCTACAATGGAAGAGTTAGAGTTTTTGGAAATTATTAGATGATTGTTTGTGAAACTGAAATTTGATATCTAGGACAAAAAGTTATTTGACTTTACCAATGTTAGAAATTCAGAATTTTAACTATATGAGTATGTTACTGTAATAATTCTAATTTCATAATGGATTCTGTGTAGAAATAATCTAAAAATTTATCTTTTGGTAATTTATCATTTATTAGTTCTCCCGCAAAGTATAATTTCTGCAATCCCAAAGAACCGTCTTCTACATGTGAATAATATACTATTGTTGTTCGAGGTGGAAATCCTAAAAATTGTCTAGTAATTCGTACAGCAGTTCCCGGTGGTATACTCATTTCGTTTATTTGTCTATAATCCATTCAAACATCAACCTGATTGAAAACATAATAAAATAGAATTACTACTATATAAATTTGGTTTTTATGACGTTTCTCCGGTATCGTTGCTTAATTACCCAATTTAGTTGAACAGAAAGTATAATATCGGA
>CAYJVB010000008.1:0-30175 GCA_964373575.1 uncultured archaeon
ACATGTTTCGGCGACGGTTTCTCTAAATAAACAGAATATATATTAAATAACTCCCATGATGTTAAATCCAAATTTACTTCTTCCTTCACACCTCTCTTCAAACAACTAATAGGATCCTCTTTGTATTCTATACCCTCTCCAATAAATCCCCACTTACCACCTTCATATTTTGTCTTCGAATGCCTTTTCACCATCAAAAATCTGTCACGATCCTGTATAATTGCTAATATTGCAACAATTGGTTTTTCTGTTTGCATGGAATCACAAAAGATGGGCCGGGCGCGATTCGAACACGCGACCTATGGCATCTACGCTCAGTGGCCTTATAAGACCATTGCATATCAACACTAATCGTGTTTCTAACCAAGCTGAGCTACCGGCCCGTTAATTTATTAAGTTTATCCCAGACTATATTTAAATGATTATATGCTAGAAACAAAAGAAGATATTCAAAACAAAGTAGTAAGAATATTAGAGAAGAAAGGATTCGAGAATTTAATCTATGAAGGATGCTTTGATATTCTTGCAAAAGGTGAAAGATTCTTAGCAATTAAAACACTTAAGAACGTAGATGCGTTATCGGAAGAGACAGCAACAAATTTGAAAACTTTTTCTTATTTTTTTTCGGCTAATGCGCTAATGGTCTCTGTTAGAAGCAATCATGGTGAATTAGAAAAGAATGTAGTTTATTCAAGATTTAATATTCCTATTATGACACCGGAATTGTTTGAAATGTTTGTCGAGAATGATTGGATACCTTCCATATTTTCAATTAAAGGCAAATATACAGTTGAAATTAACACAAAACTACTGGAAAAAGAAAGATTAGATAAAGGTTTATCACTAGAGTCTTTGAGCAATAAAATAGATATTTCAAAAAAATCTTTATATGAAATCGAAAACAAAAGGGTCAGGCCAACATTGGAAACCGTTAGAAAATTACAAGAATTTTTTGGCACCGATTTAATCTCAAAATATGAATTGGAACCTACAGTTATTGATGAAGAAATCAAGCCACAGACGCAATTCCAAAAAAAAATTTCTGTAAAATTCGATGAGTTTAAAATTGAGCATAGCTCCATGACTTCGAGTCCATTTGAAATTGTAGGGAAAAAGAATAAACCAATAGTTACAAGTCTAACAGAAGTTGATGTCAATTTTGAACTGAAAACAAGAAAATTAAGTCAATTGTTAGCTTTTACTGATATTTTGGGAATATTTATTCTGAAGAAAATGGAACAAGAAAATATTCATGGAATTCCGGTTTTGCTTGATTCAGAAATTGATGAGTTGGAGAATTATCGAGATTTTTACAAATTAGTTAAAGAGAGAAGTTGAGAATTGACATTGATATCTAAATTAAACCATTAATGATTATTCGGTCTCCGAAAAAAGCAATTCCGTCTTCCTTGATGCTTGTTTGAATTCGTATTTTGAGCAGAGAAAAACAAAGGCACCTGCTACAGGTTCAACATAAGGTAGATTGAGATCCTCGTGTCGAGATACATTTAGTTCAGTATAAGTTAGCCCATTGTATAGAATAGTTGCAGTTAATCCATTATTATCTACTATTATAACTTCCTGCGAACCTTTGAAGTAAAATGACATAACAATATCCATGAAAATAACTTTTTATTCTTAATCTAGCTGGAAAGAACAATAATAGTGTAGAAAGATACCACAACACTTTCAGAAAATTTTTTAAAATCAGAAAATGGGACTTATAACGGTTATGGACTTGATTTTTTCATTTCATTGGTAGATTTTTACATTCGGAACTACTGCTAGATAGAAAGAAAAGTTTAAATACGTATACCCACATACACATATAGATATTTTAGATCATATTTAACGAGATGATATTATGGCAACTCTTGGTCAATTAGGAGGTCAACCTATTTTAATCTTACCTGAAGGTACTCTAAGAACTAGAGGAAAAAGCGCTCAAGAAAACAACATAGCAGCAGCTAAAGCTGTAGCCGATGCTGTTAGAACAACTCTCGGCCCAAAAGGCATGGATAAAATGCTTGTCGATTCTATAGGCGATATTGTTATTACAAATGATGGTGTCACAATCCTTGAAGAAATGGAGATTGAACATCCAGCAGCTAAAATGATGGTTGAAGTTGCAAAAACACAAAACGAGGAAGTAGGCGACGGTACAACCACAGCCGTTGTCATTGCCGGCGAGCTTTTAAAAAGAGCTGGCGATCTTCTAGAGCAAGAAACTCATCCCACGGTCATTATTCGAGGCTACAACTTAGCAACAAAAAGAGCTATTGAAGTTTTGAATGATATTTCCAAACCTGTCACTATTAATGACAGAGAAACTTTGAAGAAAATTGCTATCACTAGCATGAGCGGTAAATCAGGCTATGGCAACGCTGAAATTCTAGCCGATTTGGTTGTAAATGCAGTAACCCAAGTTGCTGAAACCAGAGACGGCAAAACTGTTGTTGAAATAAAGAATATCAAAAGAGAGAAAAAGCACGGTGGAAGTACTGAAGACACAGAATTAATAAAAGGACTTGTCATCGATAAAGAAGTTGTTCATCCTGGAATGCCAAAAGAGATCAAAGATGCAAAAATTGCTTTGATAGACGCTGCTTTAGAAATAAAAGAAACAGAAACCGATGCACAAATACAAATAACCGATCCAACAAAACTACAAGCTTTTATCGAGCAAGAAGAAAGATTGCTAAAGCAGATGGTTGAGAAGGTTGTTGCATCTGGTGCTAATGTTTTACTGACTCAGAAAGGAATTGACGATATAGCTCAACACTATTTGGCAAAGAAAGGAATTCTAACAGCAAGAAGAGTAAAGAAATCAGATATGGAGGCCTTAGCAAAAGCTACAGGTGGAAGAATTGTTACAAATCTCGACGACTTAACAAACGATGATTTAGGCTATGCAAAACTTGTCGAAGAACAGAGAATAGGTGACGAGCAGATGATTTTCATCAGGGAATGCAAGAATCCAAAAGCAGTCTCTATCTTGGTTAGAGGCGGAACAGACCATGTTGTTGATGAAATAGACAGGGCAATAGAAGATGCCATAGGTGCAGTAGCTTCCTCGATCGAAGTAGGAAAAATTGTACCTGGCGGTGGTGCACCAGAAGCAGCAGTTTCAAAAGAACTAAGAAAATATGCTGAAGGATTGAAAGGTAGAGAGCAACTTGCAGTAAATGCCTTTGCAGATGCTCTAGAAATTATACCCCGAAGTCTTGCTGAAAATGCTGGTCTAGACCCAATTGATACTTTAGTTGCATTAAGAGCAGAACATGATAAAAAAATGTTTGAAACCGGCGTTAATGTCTTTGATGGCGGTGTTAAAGACATGCTAAGATCAGGTGTAGTTGAGCCATTGAAAGTTAAAACCCAAGCGATAAAAGCAGCTTCTGAAGCAGCTGAAATGATTTTAAGAATAGACGACGTAATTTCAGCCTCAAAGCTTGATAAAGGCGGAATGCCTAGAGGTCCTATGGGCGGAATGCCTGAAGGAGACGGAGAATATTAATTATTTCTTTTCCTAAAACCTTTTTATTCCCAAATATCAAATATTTTAAAAGAAAAATACAATTAATATTTGGTGGATTAATGTTGGACGAAGAAGAAGTAGAACTAGTTCCTGTTTCCCCGTTAAGACGGCTAGAAAAAAGAATTGAAAGATTGGAAAATTATTCGTCAGAAGATCCAAAAAGTATTATGAAAGATATAGTTGATATTGTTAGAATGAACCAACAAATAGTTGACGAAATGGCAAAATCTAATGATGCATTGAGAATAGAGTTATCTAAATTACCAGGAAGACTTGATCAACTGGTAATGGAAGTCAGGGAATTGATATCGTTCATAAAGAGTTCTGGTGAGGAAGAAGTTACAACTATGGCACAGGATTCTGTGAGACCCTTAGTTGACAAGCTAGATGAGCTGGTTAAGTCAAACAAGTCGATGAATGAAAAAAACGAAGTTATGCTGTCAATAATCAGTGATCTCGAGAAAAAAGTGAGAAAGCCTATGAATCCTTCAGCAATGCTTCCATCAAGAATACAAAGGCCATTGCTACCACCAAGACCTTTAATAAGAAAACTTGGGCAAATGTGAGGTGAACAAATGAAAGGTATTTCAGCTATAATTGCAACAATTCTATTGCTTTTGATAACAATATCATTAGCTACAGTCGCTTATGTCTATGTGAACAATCTAGTCGGGTCTAAAACTTCGAAATCATTCCAGTTACTGTCACCGTCCTGTGGCAATGGAAAAATTTCTTTTGTTTTAAGCAGCACAGGTACAAAAACGATAACAAACACTGACATTACAATAATTGTTGACAATAAATTAAATACAACAAACTTTGAGGAAAATGGAGTTGCGGGCGACACAGTCTACAGTGTAACACAAAATCAGGCTATAGTTTTAGTAAATAATAACACAGTACCTAGCGGATCCTCATATCAACTAAGAATTAGTACACCGAGTGATTCACAAACATTTTCAGTATTTTGTTAATCTATTAAGTGCTATATATGAATAAGGGTCAAACACAGATAGTTTCATTTATACTCATTATATTAATAGCCTTACTTGTATTAGCCTCAATTATTCCTTGGGCAAATAACATGATACAAAAAAGAAAAGATGCCAAAACTACAGACGATGCTCTGAATTTTTTTCAAAAACTTGATCAAACAATAAGAAACATCGCACAAAATGGAGGAGAAGAAACGATGGAATTGAAAGTTGACGGCATATTAACAATATATCCAGGTTCAGATAACTCCGGGTTAAATAATAGCATAGTTTTTCTTTTCAAGAGTAAAGTAGCTAACATAGCAGTTGGTGAATGGATACCCTTAAACACCCCAAATACTAATGGAACCGCAACTTTAGGTATTGATGAGCCTTCAGTCATTTCCGGAAAAGCCGAAAAAGCTGGAGAAAATTTGAATATTCAATATAGACTGTGGTACAGGAACTTAACCGAAACTACTACCTCAAAAACATTCAAAATAAATTTGAATACAACAGATGATCAGGTAAAAACAGTCACGACAGGAGCGATGCGAGTACAAAGAATAAGAACTAGACAAATTCAAAATTTAACTATAACAGAAATCAATATTATTGTGTGATGAAAGGCCAATCTTTTATAGTGGAATACATATTGTTTTTTGCTATTTCTTTCAGCCTATTTTCTACAATCAGCTTCATATTCTACAACCAAGGACAGCATTTAAGCGAACAGGCTGGAGATTCACTTTCAAACTTGATAAACAATATAGTTATGCAAGATACTGTGCTCGGCGTTAATTGCAAGGCCTGCAACAATGCGACATTTACTGAAGAAATTCCTTCAAGAATAGGCGGCGCCTTCTACAAAACACAGTTTCAACAAAGTTACCTTACTACATCACTATTTGCATCATCACCTATTTCTGAAAATAAAAGCCTCTTCAATCTGAATGAAACCTTTTCTTTCTCAGGAACCATAAATAGTGAAAATAAAAAAGTAGTAATTCTAATAAATAATATAAACAAAAATATTGGTGTTGAGTAATGAAAGGATCTACGATTTTTAAGAAGCTGACAAGAGGTTATAAAAGTCAGATAGGGAAGAAATTAGAACCTATACCTATCAGTATAGTTAATATATCAGCTGATTCCTTCACACCTAAAATTAATATACCATCAGACAGCTCTTCACAGAAAAAAGAAGATGTGTTTTCGGGTGGAATCGAGATACCCGAATTAATTAATGAAGCATTTTTGAAGAGAAATTTAGTAGAAACCACTGAACAAGAAAAAGTAAATTTTGTTTATCCTCTGATACCAGAAAAACCAACAAAGGAAGATCCTATTATGGCGTATGCAAAAATATTCTGGAATCAACAAACAAATAGATACGAATACCATATAGTCCAGCCTGCACTTTCAAAAAACTTGTCAAGAATTTTTATCAGAATAAAAGAAATTTTGGAGGAAAAGTTGGATGTTGATTTTACCAAAATGAAAGAAGTAGAAGCAAAAGATTATTTGCACAATCAAGTTGGTTACCTGCTGAAGTATTTTGGAATTAATATAACCAAAGAAGAGGAAAATATACTGCTTTATTTTATAGATAGAGATTTTATTGGTTTAGGCCCAGTAGAACCTTTCATGCACGACCCTGATATAGAAGATGTAAGCTGTGACGGTGTTAATATACCATTTTATGTATTTCACCGAAACTCAAAAATAGGCTCTGTTGCCACAAACATTATGTTTAACGAAGGTGAAGAATTAGACTCTTACTTGATTAGACTGGCCCAACTAACAGGGAAGGCTATTTCAGTCTTAGATCCTCTGTTGGACGGAACTCTTCCAGACGGTTCTAGAATACAGGGAACATTGGGAACTGATATAGCTAAAAAAGGATCCAATTTTACTATTAGAAAATTCACTAAAATTCCTTTTACACCTGCACACCTATTCAATTATGAAACACTTGACGTTAAGAGTTTGGCTTTTCTATGGATGGCAGTAGATTTCGGTTATAGTATTCTAGCTTCAGGCGGCACTGCAACAGGAAAAACTAGTTTTCTTAATGTACTTTCTCTTTTCATACGACCAGCAATGAAAATTGTAAGCATAGAAGATACTGGAGAAATTCAACTCCATCATCAGCATTGGATACCCCAAGTTGCTAGAGTTCCATTTTCTGAAGGAGCAGCAAAAAACAAAGGCGATATTGATTTGTTTGACTTGCTGAGGGAAAGTTTGAGACAACGACCGGATTATATAATAGTGGGTGAGGTTAGAGGAAAAGAGGCTTATGTTTTGTTCCAGCAAATGGCTACCGGCCACGCCTCATTAGCCACAATACACGCAGAATCTTTCGAAAAACTAGTGGACAGACTAATCACACCACCAATTGAACTGCCCCCAAGCCTTGTTGAAAGCTTGGACTTGATCGTCTTTTTGACTAATTTAAGATACAGAGGAAATTTTGTCAGAAAACTCCAAAGTATTCTTGAAGTAACAGGTTACAATTTCGATAAAAATAGGCCATTAGTTAACAAAGTAATAGAATGGGACCCTGAAACAGACAAATGGGTCGTTAAAGGAAAAAGCTTTGTTCTTGAAAAAATAAAAAGGAAAACGGGATGGAGAGAAGAACAAATAACAGAAGAACTAAAAAGGAGAATGCTTATCCTAAAATGGATGAAAGAAAATCAAATAACAGATTATATAGATGTTACAAGAATTGTTAATCTTTATTACACTTATCCAGAAGAAATATTAGACTCGATCAGTGGTGGAACCTAGTGGATACATACAATAAATTAGCCTTGAATCTATTAGGAAAACATATTTTGTCCCACGCAAATTTTTTTTCTGATTTGAAAATAGATCTAAAAAAGAGCGGTATAAAAAAAACAGTAGAAGAATATCTATCAACAACCTTTTTGAGCTGCATAATATTATATGTTATCGAAACGCTTCTGATGTCATATATTTTCACTTTAGTCGGTTTTACAGTTTTGTTTAGCATTTTTATGGCAACTACAATCAGTCTAGGCATGACAATACTGATATTTTTTGCATTTCTTAATTACCCAAAATTCTTGATTCATGATAAAGCGAAGTTTATAGATAATGCTCTACCTTTTGCCGGAATATATCTTTCAACAATAGCAAGTTCCCGACTACCTCCGCACAAAGTATTTGAAATTTTCTCAAAGTTTGACGAATATGGCGAAATAACTAAAGAGACAAAAAGAATGATAAGTGATATGAAAGCATTTGGGATGAATATTTATGACAGTATAGACAGGGCCGTTGACAGATCACCCTCAAACAATTTTCGCGAATTATTGTGGTCTATAGCATCAACTTTGAGAGCTGGTGGCGACCTATCTGTTTATTTGCGTGAAAAATCAGAAAGTTATTTGAATGAATACAGAAGAAAGTTGGAGGAATTTGCTAGAACCCTGTCAATATATATTGAAATCTATTTGACAATTATTGTTCTTGGTGCAATATTTTTCACTATTTTGACATCTATAATGTCGGGACTAGGTGGAATAGGGAGCGTTGATGTAGTGCTAATACAGTTTCTTCTTATATTTTTCTTTATGCCTTTGATGTCGGCGGGTTTCATAATACTGATAAAAGGTACATCGCCCGGTGGAGAATAAAATGCCAAAATTTAAAATTTCGAGAGAAGCGAAGACGTTAATAGGTACAGTTATTCTCTCGTTGGTTCTTATGTTATTTGCTGTAATAAGTGGAGAAATAGGGGTTTTAGGTAATGTCATAATACTATCTGTGCTTATTATCATAATTCCGCAGCTTGTTTTCAGTTACATGAACTTTCGCGACCTGAAAGAAATGGAGATGAGATTTCCTTCATTTTTGAGAGATTTAGTTGAATCAACTAGAGCAGGTCTGCCTCTTCATAAGGCTATAATAAGTGTTAGTAGAAACGACTACGGTCCATTAAGCAGAGAAATAAAAAAAATGGCCAATCAGTTATCATGGAATATGAGCATAGTTAAAGTCCTTGAGCAATCAAGAGATAGATTGAAGTTAAGTAATACTTTGAACAAGGTAATGAGAGTTATGATCGAAACCTACAAATCTGGCGGGTCTGTAGATGATACTTTGAACTCATTATCTTTATCCCTCTCAACAATTCAAGAAACAGAAAAAGAAAGAAAAAGCATTTTAAGTCAATACATTGTCGCAATGTATGTTATATCATTTGTTTTTTTAGGAATCATAGTAGGCATTAACAGATTGTTGATCCCTATAGTTTCATCTTCACAGGGATTATCTCTAGTGGGGAGTTTAGTGGGAAACCCTTGCGAAACTTGTCTATTCACCGGAGGATTGGTATGTGCGCCGTGTAGTATCTATTTCAATATATGTTCATTTATGAATATTCCGGAACAGAAAGTTTCATGCTATTACACTGCATTGTTTTATTCAATGGCTGCAATCCAAGCAATTACTGGCGGATTAGTTGCTGGCCAGATAGGTGAAGGTTCAGTGAGAGCCGGAATAAAGCATAGTCTGATACTTTTTATTTTAACATCAGGTACATTCTTTATACTTGTCAATACTGGTCTTCTCGGTGGTTAATTGAAGGCACAGCTATCTTTCGAGTATATGATAGCGTTCGGAATATTCATAGGTATAGTGTCGTACATTTACTTATCCTATGTAAGAACAATACCGGTTTTTGTCGAAGAAGTGAGAAAAGAGGCAATAAGATCGGATACATTTCAAATTTCTGAATTGCTTGTAAACAATCCTGGAGAACCTGCAGATTGGAGTGATGCCAGTACAGCTAATAGAATAGGTTTTCTTGATGAAACAGAAAATCTGGGTAATTTGATGTCTAAAACAAAAATATTAGATGCTATCGGCTACTGTAAAACAGATTATAATGATTTTAGACAACGGATTGGAACTGACAGGGAATTCACCTTAGTCGTATTTGATGTAAACATTCAAGATGGCAGTAGAACACTGATTGATAGTTGTACCCCGGCTATAGGCAAAACTTCAGTCAATGCAACAATCAGAAGAATTGCCACTTATACTGAAACAAACGGAGAAAAAAGAATAGCAGAACTAATAGTTCAGGTGTGATTATGAAAGGAATAATAAGCATTATTGAAGTGATGCTGACAGGATTGATTTTAATGATATCATTCCTCTTCTTCTTTCCACAATATTCAATTAAAACCCAGTGGAGCGACGCATTGCTTGAAATTAAAATCAAAGACACGTTGGCAGCGATCGATTCATTAAACAAAACTTATGATTTCGCAACAAATAGCACACAATTTAATGATTTCATGAATAATGTTTTTAATCCAGAATTTACAGGTTCAGCTGTTGTTTGGTGGGAGGATGTGCAAAATTTAATTGAAGGCCAAGACACCACAATACCCTATTTCACTAAAGCTCAGAAAAAAACAATTATAGATGTTGTTAACACAACAGACGGTTATCAAGTATACAGCTTGACATTGGGGTTGGGTTATGTTTTCTAATTATCTTAACCTAATCGTTTCAAGATTCCTCGGTGCTAAAGTTTCAACTCTGAACATCCTATGCAATGCACTAGCAAACTGCAACGGCTTAGTGTTTTCTCCATGATTAGTTATAATTCTCTCGGGTTTTGATCTAAGATGCTGTACAAAGTTCGTCAACTCCCTCATATCCGCGTGACCAGACAAGCCATCTATTGTATGTGTTTCAAGTTCTAGTTTCATCGAATGTGTTTTTCCATTTGCTTGGATAGGTATCTCCTTCCACCCCTTCTGGATTCTTCTTCCCATAGTACCTTCGCCCTGATAACCAACAAACACCAAAGCATTATTTGGATTATCACCCAAAGCCTGCAAATGCTGCATAATAGGTCCTCCCTCAAGCATACCAGATGTGGATATAATTAAAGCAGGTTTCTCATCCCACACTTTTTGTCTCTCGTGTTGCGATGTTATTCTCCTAAATATTTGATTTGTAAATGGGTTCTCCCCTTGTAAAATTTTTCTCTCCATAGTCTTGGATAAATATTCTGGATATGCTGTATGAATTGCCGTTGCATCCCAAACCATGCCATCAACAAAGACTGGATGTTCAAATTTGTAAAAATCTAATATAGCCATAATCTCTTGTGCCCTTCCAACTGCAAAACTTGGAACCACAACTACACCATTATTTTGAGTAACTCTGTTGGCAATATCCATAAACTGAGATTCAGCCTCAATTCTTCTTGCCATAACGTCTTCAGATCCCCCATAAGTAGATTCCATAATCAATGTCTCCACACGAGAAAAATTTGTGAATGCAGGATCAAACAACCTTGTTCTTGTATACTTCAAGTCAGCAGTGTAAACAATGTTATGCAACCCTTGGCCAACATGCAAATGAACAAGACTTGATCCCAACAAGTGTCCCGACGGTTGGAATGTTAATCGTACATCAGGACCAACATCCGAAACTTCATTCCAATCAAGAACTATCGCATGTTTTATAGACTCTTTTACACCTTTAGCTGTGTACAATGGCTGTGTTCCAGATTTTTGCATCACGTCAATATAGTCTAAAGTTAACATAGTAAACAAATCCAAAGTTGGTGGAGTACAGTATAAAGGACCGTCAAAACCATATTCGTATATGTATGGAATAAAACCGATATGATCTAAATGCGCATGACTTACGATTATAGCATCTAACTCACCTAAGTCAAATTCTTTTACATTTATGTAAGGCAGTCTGTTTGTTTCATTGCCCCCAGTATTAATACCACAGTCAAGTAAAACTTTCGATTTTGGCGTCTCAATCAATATGCAAGATCTTCCAACCTCTCTAAATGACCCCAAGCAAAACATTCTTATCCAATCTCTGTTAGTCTGTCTATCCTCAAAAATGTTTTTACCTACCTGCTTGAGGAATTTAACTCTCCATTTAATTTCATTTGTCATAAGTTGACGAATCGATTTTACTATATTAGATGTAATTTCTGGTGATCTTTCAATTCTAGGAACCCACAGCGTCTCCTCCTTTATTTTCTTGAATGTTTCTCCACCCCTTCCTATGACCAATCCCGGCTTCTCTGCAGTTATTATGACCAAACTTCTTTCAGATTCAAATCTAATATCTTTGATGACTCCCTCTGAAGGAACGATTTTTTTTATCTTTTCAATAGCCTTCTCAGGATCAATGCACATGGAAACATCTAGTCTTACCTCTATCCTTTTCTTTAACTCGATGACAAGTTCTTTCACTTGTTCAGATGCATCTAAGAAAAACACCTTATCTTTGGTGTAAACAACAATTTCGCACCCTTCAAGTTCAACTCTGTCAATTACATCTTTTGGAAGATTAGATTTTACTTTGTCAAGAATTTCCATTTAATCTCACTTTGATTCAAAAAGAATCAGCTTATCTCTTTTCCAATAATTTCAGGACTTCAGATTTTTCTAGCATCCTGAATCCATTATTATCAACGACACACACATCAATCCCAGTTCCACCGGATGCTATATCTCTTTCCACAGCCGCCTTTACTGCCCTCGCAGCCACACTCTTCGCCTCTTCCACAATTATTCCATCCCTGAATAGAGTTTCCAAGACACCAAAAGCCATTGGAGAGCCAGATCCAGTTGAGAAATATTTCTTTTCCTCCAATTTTGATCCATCTGGATGAAGAATGAACATTGAAGGACCATAATTATCATATCCTGCCAGTATAATCTGAACCATGTAAGGGAAAAAACTCCATCTGCCGCCATACAGTATATTTGCCAATAATGTCGCTGCCGCCTTAACAGTTATTCTTTTGTTTTCTCTGATTTCAAAAAGATTGGCTTCAGCTTTTAGATATCTAACTAAAGCTTGAATATCACCAACCATTCCAGCCTGTGTCATGCCTATATGTTTCATTATCTCGACAATCTTTATATCATCTTTAGAAGCCACCATGTAGCCAAGTGTAGCCTTTTTCTCTGCAGCTAAAACTATTCCATCTCTGCAGACAATACCGACCGTTGTTGTACCGGTTTTTAATGACTGAAATTGCTGTGCTTGTTCCAAAAAATGCACCTAGAACTCTTTTATATTAACTGTAAGATTGGATTTAAATAGTTTTCTCGCGATCACTGGTTTATGAGATTTCTTGGAGTAAAGTTGCTTGAAACAACAGAAGAAAAACTGCAAAGTTTTATTTCCAAATATTTGTATGTCGATGAATCTAGAATAACTATATCACAACCTCAGAGAAATTGTTATTTAATTACTATTTATTTTGAGGCCAGCCATTACTTAGACATTGATATAAATGAACTAATTAGTGTATTGCCAGGTGAATTTGGACGCCCAGAAATAACATATTCAGCCAAACATGCGAACAGATATAGATTCACTCTTTGTTTGAATAAATAAACTAAAACCATCACTATTTTATTTTTTAATTGACAGATTAGGTTGATTCCATTGCTTAGATCAATAATCGATTATATCGACAGAAATAGAAAATTACATCAAATTATACCACTTTTACTGACAGTTATAATTCTTATTGATTTGATACTTTTTCTTTATATTACAATATTTCTACTAAACAAAATCGGCTTTGAAGAGAAAATAACCCTAAAGATTTATCCTCTTGATGTCCTTATTGGTGCGACAATATATCTCAAAACTGCAATAGATTTCGCTATTTTCATCGGTAGAGCAATGCACAAAAATCCTGGCTGGAAAAATAGAATAGCAATAGAACTTGGAACAGCAATAGGCAATGGGTTGGGAACAATTTTGATCCTCATTATATGGGTCTTCGTTAGAAACGTTGAAATCCTACTCGCAGCTATGATATTTTTGGCATCATTAGTGCTTTTTCAACTAGCCTATGAAAGCATTGAACACTTTTCAAATTGGAAAAACCACAAAGGTTTCAGAAAAATTCTTTATCATTCTTTAGAATTGCCGCTTAGATATGTTCTCAAAATCATAAAACCAGTCCTAGGAAAATTAATTCCTCACATAGGATCCCACCTTAAAGGAGAAAGTTTGGGAAGTTGGCGATCCATACTATTATTCTCCTTCGGAATACCATTCATCTTGGGGTTGGATGATTTTGCTGGTTATGTTCCATTATTCAATGTGATTAACGTTTTCAGCTTCAGCATTGGTGTTCTGGCAGCGCACACCTTGTTGAATATAGCCTTGTTTGTAAACCCTGATGTTACAACAAAGCTTGTGAAAAATGAATGGATATCATATTTAGGAAGCATAGCTTTCATTGGAATCGCTTTATACGGCTTTATTGAGATAGGAAGAATATTAAGTCATCTGTAAAGGTATGATTGCTTTTTACTTCAACGTATAGACGTGCACATTTTTTTCGGTGCCTAATCCATATAGGACTTCAGTATACCCAGCACCTTCGAGTAAAGTATGCATACCTTCAGTTCTTGGTGACAATGCTATTAAACTTACTCTTTGATCTACTGCATTTTTAACAACCCTTTCAGCAACTTCTGGAAAATACAATCCCAAACCTGCCATATTAAGTGCTTCATAAGGAAATGTCATAGAAGTAGCATCTGCTTTTATTGGTATTACATGTGTGTATCCTTTTACTTGTCTTAAAGCATCTTCATCAATATCTACAGCATGTATATTTCTAGCGCCGCCTTCCGATAATGCTATTGTCGATGAGCCAACACCAACATCTACAATGTCTTTAACGCTATATTCTTCTAGCAAAACTCTTACAAGTTCGGTTGCTTCTGCTTCATTTAGATAAGCCATTCAATTCACTGTCAAATCCTTGGGAAATTAGCTTTAAATGCTTTTTCTTTTCAAAACAGACGCCCGTTGTTTTTTAATAAGCCTTTGCAAAATAAGTAACTTCTCCTTTCTCTCCACAAATGACGCACTTACTATTTTCTTTCTTGAAAGGAATAACTCTAACAGTCGCTGTGGTATCATTCTTAATCCTCTCCTCGCATTCTTTAGATCCACAAAATCCAGTTTTCAAAAATCCGCCTCTCCTTTCTAAAACTTTCTTGAATTCATCATAGCTTTTAACAGCTGTTGTATTATCGTCCAAAAACTTCTTTGCTTTCTTGAATAAATCTTGCTGAATATTGTCCATCAAGTTCTCTATCTCTTTATCTACATTTGAAATTTTAACACCAATTTTTTGAGAAGTGTCCCTTCTAACCAAAACAATCTGTTTTTTCTTCAAATCCTTTGGTCCAATTTCAATTCTTACAGGCACACCTCTCAGTTCCCATTCATTAAATTTCCATCCTGGCGTATATTCATCCCTTTCATCTAATTCAACATTATAACCCTTCCTCTCCAAAAATTTCTGTATGGATTTTGCTTCTGTAAGCACTTTTTCCTCTTCTTTAAACCCTATTGGAACAATAACTACATGGACAGGTGCAATTTTTGGCGGTAAAACTAATCCCCTATCATCAGAATGTAACATTATCATCGCTCCTATTAGTCTTGTTGTTATCCCCCAACTGGTTTGCCAGACAAATTTAGTTTTTCCATCTTTATCTAAAAATTTTATATTGAATGCTTTAGCAAAATGTTGACCTAAATGATGTGATGTTCCTGCTTGTAATGCCTTACCGTCAGGCATCAACGCTTCAATTGTAGTTGTATATTCAGCGCCAGCAAATTTCTCCATTTCACTCTTTCTACCAGCTATAACAGGAATAGCTAAATACTCTTCTACTACCTTTCTGTATAGATTAAGTATCATTAGAACCTCTTTACCCGCCTCATCTTTAGTTGCATGAGCAGTATGTCCCTCCTGCCACAAAAATTCTGACGTTCTCAAAAATAGTTTTGTTGCTTTGATTTCTGCTCTCAAAACAGAATTCCACTGATTTAATAATAATGGAAGATCTCGCCAACTCCTTATCCATCTTGCATAAGAGTCATACATAATGGTTTCTGATGTAGGTCTTACCACAAGTCTTTCCTTCAATTTGTTATCTCCAGAATGTGTTACAACAAAAGTTTCAGGAACAAATCCTTTGAAATGCTCCGCCTCTTTATGTAAAAACTTCTCTGGAATTAGTGTCGGAAAATAAGTGTTCTTATGTCCCAATTTTTTAATCATGCCATCAAACACATCTCTAATATTTTCCCAAATAGCATAGCCTAAAGGCCTGACAACCATGAATCCTTTCATTGCCGCATAATCAGCCAATTCAGATTTCAAAACAACTTGATTATACCATTCTGAAAAATTCTCCGACTTTTTTATTGTTATTCCTTCTTGCTTACTCATTCTTTTCACCTATGAAATATGATTCATATAGATTTTTTGGATTTTTAGGTTTTATTATAAGATCAATTTCTCTGCCAATTCCAATTTCTTTTGCTAAATCAAATACAAACTCATAAGTTATTAAATCCTCCATAGCAAATCCAGTAGAATCAAATATTGTTATTTCTTTACTGTTTTCTCTACCTATTTTTCTTTTTGCAACTATTTCACCTAAATGCGCATATATTTTAGTCTTATCAATTTGTTGTGTTTCGCCTTCAATTATAGCTTGATCAATAAAATCCACAACGATTTTTGATTTTAATAGGAGTGCTTTTTCTATTTCAAATTTACCTGGGGAATCACCACCTACAGCGTTAATATGAGTCCCTTCGCGTACCCAAGCATTATAAACTATAGGTTCTGTATATTTTTCTTTACACGTTGCTGTAATTATAATATCAGATATTTTACACAATTCTTCTGGACTTTTTTCTTCTGCATGAAACCCTATCTTTCTGCATGTTGATAAAAACAAATTTAAGGCCGATCGATCGATATCAAATGCATAAACACTTTCTATATTTCTGATCAGTGATATCGCATGTATTTGATGTATTGCCTGTGCACCAGTACCTATAATCCCAACTATTTTAGAATCAACCCTAGATAGATATTTTGTAGCTACAGCAGAGGCTATCGCAGTTCTTATAGCCGTAAGTATAGTGGACTCAGTTATAAGTAATGGAAAGCCATTTCTTCCATCTACTAGTATTCCACAAGCTATAATAGTTGGTATGCCAAATTTTTGTGAATTTTCTGGATGGGTATTTACAATTTTTATCCCAAAATAATCACTGCTTGCTGCTGGCATAGATTCAACACTTCCATGATCAAAGTAAAATTCATGTCTTGCAGGAACCTTTATTTTTTTGTCCGCAAACATCTTGAATCCCCTTTCTAACTTAACCTCTAATTTTTTCATAAATTTTTCTAGGCCAACTTTTTGTATTAAAGAAACAATTTCGTTTTCTTGAATTAACAACGTTCTATTTTCATTCATTTTCTTCACTTCTGATAATTTCAATAACCAGTTTGCCGACATCGGTTAACCTTGCTGACTGAAAATTTTGATTATCTCCAAAAGTTATGAGGTTCAAGTTTTTGAGAATCTTAGAATTACTCTTCAAAGTAGACAAAGAAATATTATGTGTTAGTGACATTCTTCTTAAAAGTGATGTAATACTTTCAATTGAATTGCCATCTAAATATTTCAGAATTAAAATCTGTTTTTTATTGATTGATCTAACTAAAAGTTTTTTCAATCCATTAAGCTTGTTGGTTGGCTGGACATCACTTTCACTTCCAAATTTGTTGTAATCTTATCTTTTTATATGTTTTGGACAAAAAATTTCGTCCATTAAAACATTCTTACCCCCAAATCAACATCTCTCTCTGGCTTAAGCAAAACAATATTTCCATCTTTATCAGGAACACCTAACGTCAATACTTCTGACTTGAAGTTGGCAATCTGTTTCTCTGGAAAATTAACAACCGCTATAACTTGTCTCCCTAATAATTCTTCTTTTTTGTATAATTTAGTTATTTGTGCGCTTGATTTTTTAATGCCGTATTTACCAAAATCTATTTTTAATTTATAGGATGCTTTTCTAGCTTCCGGGAAATCTAGAACTTCAATTATCTTTCCCACTCTTGTTTCTACTTTATCGAAATCTTCATATGTTATTTGAGTCATTTTATATCACCAACCCATTAATGCATAATAATTTCTAGTTTGATTTTTCCATTTTTAGCAAGTAGTTTGCATTTACCACCGATTGGAAAAGTTATTCTAGGTTCTGTATGGCCAAAGTCTACACCACCAACTACAGGAACGTTGTCAAATTTTCTATTGTTTTTGATAATTTTTGTAAGAGTATCTCTACTAATATTACTCTCTGGTTGAAATCTACCAATAACAACACCCTTAACACTAGAAAATTCAGGAATCAAACTGAGCGCTGTTAATGTGCTATCAAAATGATGAGCCCCTTCCTCTCCATCGTCTTCAACAAATAAAATTGAATTTTTTAATGAAGGTAGATATTGTGTTCCAGCCAAATGTTGAAATGTCACTAGATTACTTCCTATTGTCGTGCCTTCAGCCTTACCCTCATTGATTATGAAAAAACCTTCATTCTCTTGGAAGTTTCTATTTATTTGATCTGTTGCCCATTTATCATTACTCCATTCTTCTGAAGATTTAATTTCAAATGGTTTATCGGAAAATAAACATTTCTTGAAATATTCTAATGTGTACTCAAATCCCCGTTTATTACCAAAATTGAAAAAGTGTGGGCCCGAATAAGTAACCAACCCAGTTTTAGCATAAATTGCATTTTGTAAAGCAGTTATATCAGAATACCCACAAACAATTTTAGGATTCGATTTAAGCAACTTATAATCTAAATAAGGAAGAATTTGATTTGAATTAAAACCACCAATAACAGCAATAATTAATTTTATTGATCTGCTTCTAAAAGCTTCATGTAGATCATCAACTCTAGACTTTATTGATGAAGAATTAAACTCATCTATTTCATTCACATGTCTCCCAAAACTTAACTCTAATCCCAGTTCTTCAAATCTTTTGATAGCCAATTCCTTTAAGTCTTTAGATACCCATTTCATAGCCAAACTTCTTGCAGGAGTAACAACTCTTACTCCATCGCCTTTCTTTAATTTTGGTGGAACAATCATTTCATCTCCTCTTTGTATCTTTTCAAAAACTCCACCATAAACTTATGTCTCTCTTCAGCTAACTTCTTTCCAGTTTTTGTATACATCAGATCTTTCAGCCAAAGTAATTTAGAGAAAAAATGATAGATCGGAGAAGGATCTGCTTTGTTGAGCATCATTTTCAATTTAATTGGCCTCTTAGGATTCCATTCAACTCTACCTAGTTCACCTTCCCAATTGTAATGTCCATGGAAAGTGAATACCCTTGCTATACCTCTAGCACCCATAGCTTCAAGTCTATCAGCGTCAGTAACAACTTTTTCTTCTAGGGTTTTTGGATATTTACCTATCTCATGTGACTCAAATGAAGAAACAATAATGGCATTTTTAATTTTTTGAATTTCACCACCTGAAAAGTTTATTTTCTTCAAAAATTTCCCCGCAGTTTCAGCACTTCTTCCTGTATGATCTTCATATTTTTCAGTTCTAGTAACAATATCATGCAAATAAGCAGCAGGAACAACAATTTTCATATCAGCATCCTCAACCAATCCAATCTTTTTAGCATTATTTGCAACACATTCAATATGATCGAACTTGTGAGCAATATCCACATTTTTTAATTTTTCTCTAACAAATTCTATGATTGTAGTTTCTTCTTTTTCTGTTAACATAAAATCACCAAAATGGGGCAGCCGAGATTTGAACTCGGGTTTTTAGCTCCCAAAGCTAAAGTCGTAGACCAAGCTGGACCACTGCCCCGTTTTAGAATAGGATATAGATTAAGTAAATTTAGAAGTAGTTCAACAGAGTGGAAGACATTCACCCATCTTTATCAAAGAAAGTATATGATGGGTAGAACTTATAAGTCTTTTGTTCCATCTTATTATCGACTGAAATGGCCGAAGTAATTGTATTAAAATCCGGTTATGCTATATGGGAAGGCTATGCTTCTCAAAAAGCGTGTGGAACTATAACTTTAGTAAAATCAAGAAATCATAATCTTATTGTTGATACAGGGAATGCTCAGAGTAAAAATTTGATTTTGAAACAGCTAGAAAAAAATAATCTAAAACCCGAGAATATCGATTTTGCAATTTGCACGCATTCTGATATAGACCATATTGGCAATTTGAATTTGTTTCCTGAAGCAACTTTTATAGGAGGAAGTGATGTTATGAAAGGAGATTTGTTCAAAGAATTTTTCAAAGAGAAATATGTTATCGACGATGATGTTTATGTCATTCCCACACCGGGACATGATTCAAGAAGCATTAGTGTGATTGTAAAAACAGAGAAAGGCATGGTAGCAATTGTAGGAGATCTGTTTGAATATGATAAAGACTGGGAAACACCTGATTCTGAATCATGGGAACCTTGGAGCCAAGATAAACAAGTTCAAATGGATAGCAGAATTAAGATTTGGAAACTTGCCGATTATATAGTTCCTGGTCATGGTGATATTTTCAAAGTTGATAGAAAAGTTAATTTAAGAAAGACAAAAAAGATATAGAAATCATTTAGTTATACATATATTTTCATAAATAAGAATGGATTAATAACTAAAATTCATATCTTAATAATGCCTTCTGAAGCCTTCAAAGTTGTCGTTGTCGGTTCTCATTTTGTAGGAAAATCTACTCTATGTCGTAATATAGTAAGTTATCTCAAAGAAAAAAAACGAAACGTTGGATTTATAGATGAAGTTGTTCGGGACTGTCCATTTCCCATAAATGAAATGGCTACATTAAAAGCTCAAGATTGGATACTTGAAGAGCAAAAAAGAAGAGAGAAAGAAATGGAAACAAAACACGATTTTCTTGTTATGGATAGGGGGGTTATCGATAATTTTGCCTATTGGATGAGAGTTGCAGAATTGAATAAACTGAACCAAGAAAAGGTTAGAGAAAAGACAGAAGAAGTATTTGAACATTCAAAGAATTATAATGTAATATTTTTTTTGCAACCTTTTGATGCTAGTAAAATAACTAACGATAAATTCAGATCTGTTGATCCTACATGGAGAAATGAAATGCACGAAAGAGTTACCAATATAATGAATCATTTTCAAATGAGCCACACAGGTAAAATTTTCATGCTGGACGGAAATAGAGAACAAGCTATTAAAATTGCAAAAAGGCAGCTAGACAAACACATTATAATTTAAGCTTAACAAGCGACATCATATTAATGAAAATTTCTATATTTTCTGACACTCATTTTGGCTATGGTTTGAATACGAAAACAGAAGAGGACAGTTTTTACAACGCCAAAGAAGCTGTTGAAAAAAGTTTGGATTCCGATCTGATAATAATTTGCGGCGATATCTTCGATAATAAATTTCCAAAAACAGACGTGTGGTCTAAAGCACTAAAAGTTTTGTCGAAGGCAGTTTTAACTGAAAATAATGGGATAAAACTTGTTAATACATTAAATAAAAACTTAGAAGAAATTTCACAGAAAGCTCTGAAAGGAATACCGATAATAGCTCTGCATGGAACGCATGAAAGATTGTCAAAAGATCAACAGAACGCAATTCAAACCTTAGAACATGCAGGGTTTGTTATACATTTGCATCTCAACGGTTTAGTATTTGAGAAAAATGGCGTCAAAGTTGCAATTCAAGGAATGTCAGGTGTTCCAGAGAGATATGCAAAACAAGTTCTAGATAAATGGGACCCAACACCTATAGAAGGGTGCTATAACATACTTCTATTGCATCAAAGTATAGAACCTTTCATTTATTCACCCCTAGAACCCCCATCATTAAATGTATCGAACCTTCCAAAAGGATTTGATCTAATTATTAATGGTCACCTGCACACACCCCAAATAGAAAAAATAAATCATACAACTTTACTTCTAGCAGGAAGTACGGTAATAACGCAATTGAAAAAAGAAGAAGCGGAAACTCCAAAAGGTTTATTTGAATTGCAGTTACCTGAAAACAAAATTTATTTTATTGAATTGGAAAATAACCGGAAATTTTTCTATGAAGAAATTTTTCTCGAAGAAAAGGAATCACTAAAAGATGTGATAAGAAATCGTCTGGATAATATTTTTAATCAAAAATTTGATAAAGTTCCAATAATTAAATTCAAAATAATTACTAAGAAATCAACAATAGGCGACAAAGAATTGAAAAAGTTCGAAAATGATTATGAGGACAAAGCACTTCTGAGATTTTCAAAGCAACTTACAGCATCCGATATAATAGAAAAAATAGAATTTCTAAAAAAAATGCGAAGCGGCGAAAGAATATCAATTGAAGAAATGGGTATTAGTTTACTGCAAAAAAATTTAGAAGCCTTAAAATTTTCCAAAAAATTTGATTTTGATTATTTGTTCAGACTTCTAGCTGACAGCCAAGTTAATAAAGCTTTTGATATTTTAACAGGGCAACAAAAAACAATATCAGAATGGAGAAAAGATATTTCTAGTGCATAGTTATGATAACAAAACTTAAACTTGTCAACTGGAGATCTCATTTAGAATCAGAAATCGATTTTTCTCCCGGAATAAATGTATTTACAGGAATCATGGGTAGTGGTAAAACTAGTATTACAAACGCAATTTGTTTCGGTCTCTTTGGTACATTTCCTGACTTGCAAACGAAAAAACTGAAAATAGACGATGTGATAATGAGCAAGCCTCATTTGAAGGATAAAGCAGAAGTTACAGTTTCATTTGCTTTAAACGGGGATGAATATTCAGTTTTCAGGGCAATCGAGCGTGGTAAAGGCACTACATACTCTGAATTAAGAAAAGGAGAAAAACTAATCGATGCTCCACAAGCTCAACGTGTAACTGAACAAATTCAAGACTTGTTAAAGATAGATTATGAGTTATTCAGCAAAGCTATTTATTCCGAACAAAACGGTTTGGATTATTTTTTAAGATTATCACGTGGAGAAAGAATGAAAAGAATAGACAATCTATTGATGATTGATAAATATGAAAAAGCTAGAAGTTCTGCAGTTACCTTGAAAAACAGGATAAATGAAAGAAAACTAGCGAAACAAAATCTTATTGATCAAGTTGATTTGCAATTATTAGAAACCACAATTTCTGAAATGAATCTTGATATCAAGCAAATGAAAGAAAATAAGAAACATTTAGAAACTATACAAAAGGAAATTAAAATAACAGAAGAAAAATTGGAAAAGGAACTAAAAAATTATGAGCAGGTTGAAAGAGAATTAAGTGACCTCCAGCAAAAAAGAAAATCTGTTGGAGTATCAATAGAAGAAAATCAAGAAAGTATAGAAGAAATCAAGAAGTTGTTACGAAATAGAGGACCAAAAGAAATCAAAAATAGATTAGCAGAAGTAAAAAATCAATTAATTCTGTACAAAGAACAGCTAAACAATTATTTGACTGAACAAGAAAAATTAATTTCATCACAGTCTGAATATAATACAAGAATTATTTACTTAGAGAAGGATATAGACCGATATAAAAGTGAATTTCAGAAAAAGAGTGAAAATAAGAAAAAGATTAGTACAATAAAGCTAAAGTATGGGAATAATCCTTTAGAAGTTCTAGAAAGTGAAAGAAAGAATATGGAAAAAATCAATAGTGAATTAACAATTCTAGAAAACAGATTAAATGACTTGAACAATATCATTTTACAAGTTGAAAATTTGGAAGACGAGTGCCCTATTTGCAATTCAAAAATATCTCTTGATAAAAAGCAACACTTAATTTATGAAAGAAACTCAGTCATTTCTGAAATAAATCAAAATATGAAAGCAAAGAATATCGAAAAAGAAAAATTACAAGAGTACATAGTAGCATTAGAAAAAATAACAGGAGAGTTTATTTTATTGACTTACGAAACAAAAGATTTGGAATCTATAGAAAACAAGTTGACAGAACTAGAATCATCATATAGAGAGGTTAACACTGAGTTAAGAAAAACAAAAGATGAAGGCGACAGGATAAAAAAACAAATTTCTGATGTGCAAATTGTTGTAAGAAGATTTGAAGCTGAAATATCCGAATTAGATGTTATCAATTCAAGATTGGATGAATTAGAAAACCGTGAAAACAAAGTAATCGATCACAGAAATAAACTTCAAGAAATTGAGAAGAAATTATTAGCATTAATTTCTGAAGTTGAAAAAACTGATGCAGTTAAACTTCGAAATTTATACGAGGAGTCAATATATAGAAAATCTGAGTTGCAAGTTAAAATAAATACGACAGATGAAATCTTCAATGAAAAAGCAAAAAGATTGAAGGAATTAGAAGACAAGAAACATCAAATTAAAAATCAAGTCGAAGAAATTAAAGGCCTAGAAAGCCTTATGGAAGATCTAAACATCTTTGAAAAAGCCTTAGCCAATACACAAATACAACTACGCGAAGAGTTTATAGACACAGTTAATCACACTATGAATGATATTTGGCCTGACATTTATCCCTATACAGATTTCTCTGGAATAAGATTAGCAATAGAGGAAGGCGACTATGTATTGCAATTGCAAGATAGAAGTAGTAGATGGATTGATGTTGAAGGAACTGCCTCTGGTGGTGAGCGAAGTATATCAGCATTGGTTTTACGGATTGCGTTTTCATTAGTTCTCGCACCTCAATTAAAATGGTTGATTTTGGATGAGCCAACTATCAATTTAGATTCAAAAGCAATTGAAGATTTAGCTGAAACTCTCCGAAATAGAATAGGTGAATTCGTATCCCAAGTTTTCTTGATAACTCACGACAAAACTTTAGAAAATGCATCTACAGGCGAATTATACAGATTACAGAGAGACAAAGGAACAGATGGCACAACAATCCTAGAAAAGGCAACAGATATATAATTAATGTAAAAATACTTGTTGTAAATTGATTTATTTCGATTTTTAATATTTACGCATAAAATCAAATATATGCGATTTATCGAAAATCAACCGGCATTGTTTATAGAAGACGAAAAAATTCTGGTTATAACAGATCTACATATAGGCATAGAATACGAACTTTATAAGTCAGGAATAAATATACCTACACAAATAGCTAAAATGAAAAATCAAATAGAAAAACTTATTAACAAAACAAAATCAAAAACGCTTGTAATTATCGGCGACATAAAACACGAAGTTCCAGGAATAAGCAAACAGGAATTAAGAGAAATACCAAAATTTTTATCAGAACTTTCAAAAAAAGTAAAAGTTGAGATTTGTTTGGGGAATCACGACACTTTTTTGAGAGACATATCACCTGAAGATGTCATTGTCCACGACTCAGAAGGTTTCAAAATAGGTAAATACGGCTTTAATCATGGTCATGCCTGGCCAGCAAAAGAATTAATAACCTGCGATTATCTTATCATCAGTCACATACATCCTGCCGTGCAATTTATTGACGAATTAGGATATCGAATTGTCGTGCCAGTTTGGGTTAAAGGTAAAATCAATATTGAAAAAATAAAAAATAAATATAATTCAGAAAAAACGGGAAAACTAGAGATCATTATAATACCACCTTTTAATAAACTACTCGGCGGAAAACCAATAAATAAAAAACAGAAAAACGACGAGCTTATGGGACCTCTGTTAAGAAATAATTTTGTTTATTTAGATGAATGTGAATTATATCTTTTGGATGGCACATATCTTGGAAAACTAAGGGAGTTGAGATGACATGAAACCTAAAGCTTCTGTTCAAGCCGTTATTTTTGATAAAAAAACAAAGCATTTCCTAATTATTAATCGAGAAGATTTTTACACTAAGAAATATGACTGGCGACTGGTTAAGGGAGGTTTAGAGCATGGCGAGCATGAAAATGTTGCATTAAAAAGAGAGATCAGGGAAGAAGTGGGTCTAGATAAATTTGAAATATCACAAAAAATTTACAACTACTCATTCATCAATCCTAACGGATCTAAGACGCCTGTATCCGTATTTTTGGTATACTCGAATGAAAATGAAAAAACTAAGCCAAGCGTAGAAGAAAAAATAAGAGAAATAAAATGGGTTTCAGCCAAATCAGCTATTTTAATGTTGAAGTTTAAAGACGAAAAAATTTCCATCAAAAAAACAGTCAAACTAATTTCCATTCTCTGAGTAAAGATTTTTCATCATCTTGTAATTTATCCCACACAGCCCTCAATAATTCAGCATTTCTAATCGTGATGACAGATATAAGTATATCACCTTCATTTATTTGTCTACCAATTGTTGGTTCATTCATGCTAACAGCAACCTTATCGCCTGTTCTCGCCGCTTGAATATTTTTCCCCTCTTTTTCTAATTGTCTAACTTTGCCTACATCCTTTCCACCTTGTAGTTTCATGGGTGTATTAACCCTCAAAACACCATCTAAAATTTCAACACCAAAAATAGCAGGCTGTCTTTTTCTAAAAACAAATCCAGATAAAATTCTAATTCTGCATGGTCTAACAGTGGCGTCCAGTTTTTGTTGTTTCTCTCTTTCGCTTTTCTCATTCCTCCACTTTTTATAGTCTTCAACAATCCTGTAAATGATATTACTTTTGAAGACAGGGATATTTTTTTCTCTGACCAAATTCTTAGCTTCGGGTAGCAACCCAACATTGAAACACAATATGACTCTGCTCAGTTCATCCTTCACAGGCTCCAGTTCAATTATGTCCTGTTTTGTGACCTGTCCTATTTCTGCCTTCTTGACAGAAATTTCATTATCTTTCATTATCTTAATGAGCGCCTCCAGACCTCCAATTGTATCAGCCTTCGCAATGACACCATCTATATCTTTGACAAATTCAACAACTTCCAATTCCTGCTGCAACTCTTTTTTTGCCCTTTCAATATCTTTTTCACTACTAACACAAATTATCGGGCTACCAGCAACAGTATTCTCAAGGTTAGGGGCAGAAATTTTTATCCCAACTGCAGCATAAGCTTGCTTGACTGACTCGAATTTTTTTTCAATGCGTAATTCCTTTAATACGGGTGGCATTAATAGAGCTTTAATTTTTGTAACCAAGGGATTTTTTCCTCCTACTACAAGAAAGTCACCAACCTTAACAGACCCATCATACAGAATCATATCAACAGTTGTTCCTAAACCTTTGACTTCTTTGACCTCTAGAATTGCGCCTTTTGTTTCATTTGAAACACTTAATCTATCTTTCAAGAATTTTTGCGACAATCCAGCAAGCATTACAAGCAATTCAGAAACACCCTCACCGCTTCTCCCAGAACATGGTACTACCGCAACTTGTTTTGTGAAATCTGATACCCTGTCAAATCTCTCTGCTTGAAATCCTTTTTCAGATAGTTGTGAAACCAGTCTATAAACTAATTCTTCAACCTTGTCGTTTATTTTATCAGACTGTTTTTGTAGGCTTTCCAAAAACGAACTTGTCTTCTGAGGTTGCCATCCATAAATTAAATCAATTTTCGTAGCCGCTACAACAAATGGTGTTTTGAACTGTTTGATGAACTCTAAACTCTCTACTGTTTGCGGTTGAAAACCCTCATTAATATCGACAACCAAAACAGCCATGTCAGAAATTGATCCACCCCTTCTCCTCAGAGTAGTAAATGCCTCATGTCCCGGTGTGTCAATGAAAAGTAAACCAGGGATTATAATATCTATTTTAAATCTGTCTAATAAATCACCAGAAGTCTTTTGTATAACTGACCGTGGAACTAAAGATGCACCAATAGCCTGTGTTATTTGCCCTGGCTCAGCAGCATTTACACTCGTTCCTCTAATCGAATCAAGCAAACTTGTCTTTCCGTGGTCTACATTTTCGGGTGACGTCTTTCAGGCTATCACTGTCCGAGCACGGAAACTATTGGTTGTCTTATCGTCATTATAACCACCATTTACATAATCAATCTACATTTTCAACATTTATTAGCTTCAATCCTATATTAATTATTGATGGTATGACTTTGACTATGCATGATATTCGGCCAATGGGACTTTGTGTGTCTACACTTGATTTGTTTGATACACGAAAATTCCTCTTAAGCTACTGCGACAGCATAATTATGAGAGGCGACGACCAAAGATTGATTAATACATTGACTCAGTTTAAAAGAGAACTTAATTCAATGATGTCACAAAAGAAATATCTTGACGGGTACAAGGCAATTATAGTTAACAATATCGACAAGATTATCGCTTTGGTAGAAGCAAGATATGCAAAAACTTACTCTGGTGACGTAGAATCAGTTAGTGTCCACGGAAAGAAACTGATTGACAGAGTTTTGAATGCAACAAGCTTTGATGTCATCGGTGATATGGAAGATGAGTTCAAAATAAGGATTCTCCTTCCAACATATAGACTATTTGTTGATGATCTAAAAAAATCGAAGGTTGAATTTATTTAATTTTTCAGGTTCTTAGTATGAAATTAACCAACAACCAAATTAAGCGACATCTTAAAGAAAAAGAGTATAAGGCATCTGGTGAATTGATAAGAAATATCGTCTTTGGCGCAAGCGACGGCATTGTTACAACCCTTGCTCTAGTTGCCGGTGTCGCCGGTGCTACAACAGAAGTACCTGTTATTATTGTTGCTGGTTTGGCTGCAGCCTTTTCTAGCGCTATATCAATGGGTTTGGGCAATTATATTTCTCTGAAATCAGAAATAGAACTTTACAAAAGAAACATTGAGAACGAGAGGGAAGAAATCAGAAAAAATCCAGAGTTTGAAAAAGAAGAAATCAGACAGATTTATGCTGCTAAGGGTTTTTCAAAATCTGAACAGAGCATCGCTGTTAAGAGAATTTCCGCCGATAAAAGAAGATGGCTTAAATTTATGATGCAGGAGGAACTGGGATTAAATGATTTTAGCTTTGAAGATCCAGTTAAAGCAGGAGTGACAATTGGAATAGCAGACATACTTGCAGCATTAGTGCCAGTGGTGCCGTTTTTCATTTTGTCAAGATTTCAAGCATTATATATTGCTATATTCGCTAGTATGCTGCTGCTGTTCAATATAGGAGCATTTAAAACAAGATTTACCGGCAGAAATTGGTTCAAAAGTGGATTCGAAACTATGATGATAGGTGCAATAGCAACGTTTGTATCTTATTACCTTGGAACATTTATTGCAACATTTTAATGTCAAAAAATCATATTAACCCGAAAACTTTTACCACAAACATTAACAACAATATTATAGGGATAACATATTTTACAAGACTGATGATAATAGTATATTCAATGAAATGCTGAATATATTTTCCCACTTGCCTAATGCCTTCTATGCTGAATCTTATATCCATGTGCAGTTCTCTTATAAGCAGTTCAGGATCCCAGTACCACGAAACCACATAACATATTGTTGCCGCAGAGAGCAAGACCATCAAAGTTCCGAAGAAAAAGTCCATTATTTCCAGTAAATTTATGGAGAAAATACCACTATAACTTAAAGAAACCGGGATGCTAACTGCAGCCAGTGCTATCATAAATATATTAACAGCCTTTTCTCTACTGAAATGATATTCATCAATGAGATTTGTGGATAATGTCTCCATCATAGAAATAGCAGATGACAGCCCAGCTATGAAAAGCAGGAGGAAAAACACAGAAGCAATTAATAAGCCATAAGGAATTTCTTGGAAAACTTTCATCAGGACTACAAAAGCTAATTCCGGACCTTCAGCTATATTGAGGTTAAACGAATAAATGGTTGAAAAAATAATGAAACCAGCTATTAACGCTACCATAGTATCTACAATAGTAATAGTTGTTGTCAAACTCGGAATATCTTCTTTCTTTTTCAAATAGCTCCCATAGGTTATCATTATTCCATAACCAGCTGATAAGGAGAATAGACATTGACCAAATGCAAGGAGCCATACTTTCGCATCAAAAATTCTAGAAAAATCAGGTTTGAAATAATATATTGCACCACTTATAGCATTAGGGAATGACAAAGTTTTGAAGAGTAAAATCATCAACAGCACAAAAAATATGGGCATCAATACTTTGGATAAATCCTCAATACCATTCTTCACACCAGATTTCACAATGTAGCCTGTCAAAGTTAATGTTATTATAGTGAATATCAGTGGTTCAATGCCTTGAGCAAATGTTTGAAAATGTAACAACTGTCCAAAAAGTGATGCAACAAAATAAGTTAATGTCCATCCAACCACAACTACATAATATCCCTGCATGAAAAATACAGTTAGAATCGGAACAGCACTTAGCCATTTCATTTTAGGATTTATAGATTTGAATGCGGTGATAACTGATCCCTGAAACTTTCTACCGGTGGCTAATTCAAGGAACAGAATAGGTATGCCAAATAATGCTACAGCTATCAAATACGGAATTAAAAACGCCCCGCCCCCACCTAAATTCATAACGTAAGGAAATCTCCAGATGTTGCCTACACCAATAGCCGAACCTAGAGCAGCTGCAATAAAACCCCATTTACTTGACCATTCTTCGCGCTGCATAAATTAGAATTGGTTTTTGAATTAAGATAATTTAGTTATGGTGTGATAATACAGAGTTAGAAAAGTGAATTCCACCACGGTGTTTCGTTTTTTTCGCCTATATACCATAATCTTTGGTACCTAAGTCCTGACACAAAAACTTTCTCAATAGTTCCTTTTTTTTTGATTGGGTTCTGTTCATTTCTATTGGGAAGATATAGATCTAAAACCTGATATTCTATCTCAGGTGAG
>CAYJVB010000009.1:0-28038 GCA_964373575.1 uncultured archaeon
GTGTTGTTGATTATATTATCTCTGATTATAGTGTTGTTGGATTCTGGGGAGGTTGTACAGGATGTTGTTGAATTGTAATAGCCGATTATAATTCCGTTAGATCCATTTAATGTGTTTGATGTGATGTTGGTGTTTGTCGACGAACATATGTATATATTTATCCGTAGGTTGTTATTCAGTTTGTTATTCCGCATGAAAATCTTGTCAGTGTTAGCTTGAATGTTTATTCCATATTGTGAGTTGTAATCAGCAGTATTATTTAGGAATTTCGTTTCATCGGAACCACTTGTAGATTGGAAGCCGCTAAATAAGTTGAAATTAGCTGTGTTATTGATGAATGTGATATTGTCGACGGCTATGACTCTGAATCCATATTGATTATTGCTGTTTGCTGTATTGTTTACAAATGTGTTATTGTAGGACAATGATTGAGCGGAAAAACCGTCTGCTTGATTGTTACTAGCAATTGTATTAGATATTGTATTATTGACTGAACCCGCCTGTAAAATCATGGCTGTCTGCGTGTAACTTATATTCAAATTGTCAATTTTCGAATTATTTGTTGATGCAAAAAGGATGTGATCGGTTGGTGAAGAGTCTTTAACAGTTATATTATTGCAGCCAACAAATCCCATGTAGCTGTAACTGCTGCCGTTTGTGAATACTGTGTTGCTTGGGCAGGGTCGATTGTCCCCGTCATAATAAAGAATGGGTAACGCGTTAATGGTATTGTTTTCAGATATATTACTCTTGAAATTGAGTAATGTTGAACCGTAGTCAATATGAAAACCTTGCTGTTTAGATATTGAGTTGTGAACTGCTGTTATAGTGTTATCTATCATCAAAGTAGCAATCGAAGATAACGAATAAATTCCGAACCGTACATTATCCTTGACCGTATTGTTCGAGAGTTTGTTATTGCTAACGGTATTTAGAAGAAAACCATCTCGACCGTTCAATGAAGCTGTGTTGTTGGCAAAGAGATTAAAATTGGCTGATAACGATAAACTGAATCCATCTTGAGTGCCGTTGACAACAGTGTTGTTAATTAGAGTGTTGTTATTAGAGGTTTCAAGACGAAAACCATCTGAGTTTCTGATTGCCGTGTTGTTGATCAGTGTGTTATTATTACTTAATCTCAAGAAGAAACCGTAAAAATTGTTTGAAGAATTGGTATTTTTTACTGTGCTAAAATTGGATAAACTCAAATTTACTCCGGCATTATTGGTATTGGCTCTGACGGTAATATTGACACTGTCTATTGTAATATTGTTCGCTCTGAATAACAGTAGACCTTGAATAGATGTTCCTGTACTGTTATACTTCACGTTAATATTGGAAATGTTGACATTGGATGATGTTATGTTTATTATTGTCCCTTGAGGAACGGTTGTTGTATTCTGATAAATAGTCGGGAAAACTGTGGCATTGCTTGTTAGCGTTATGCTCTTGTTCAAAACCACAGATTCGTTGTATTCCCTACTGTCTATTATCCTTACCTCATCCCCGTCTTCTGCAAGATTTATACCATCTTGGATAGTTGTAGCATCGCAGCCCGAAGAGCAGACTGTTACAAGATATTTTCGCTGAAATACAGCCACATTGAAGTAATCAACCATAAGTTTGATTGGACTAGATTCGCCTTCAGTTATAATTCTAACTTTGACATATCCACTTGCGTTTATGTAATTGGCGGCATCGGATGTTTTGGTTATATTTTGTACGATTTCGGTTGTTGATGGTGTTCCACTGGTTCCTGATTCCCAGCTCGATGACGCATCATTGTAAATTTCATAAAACCATGAATTTCCATTGGATACATTGAAGGCAAAAGTTAGGCTGACATTAATACCACTTATGGATGCCTCTGACTCAGTTATTTGTTGAGATGTTAGATTAACATCTGTCACGTAAATGATATTAGGATTACCTGCCAGTTTTACATCATCTACAACGCATCTTTCCCCTGCTCCTGCATTATGAGTGCAGAAGAAGCTTACTATAAAATTGCCATTATTTGAAGCGTTTGAAGGCAAAGAGAATGAGCTTTGCGTGCATGCAAGGTTGGCCTGTTGTGTAAACAGCAGCTGCCATATTGTTCCATTATACCAGGAAACATTAAGGTTTTCCCCAGCATCTAAAGCATTCACATGGGCTGTGAAGTTCAAAATTATGTTTTGGTAACCAGAGGTGTTTACTAAGGTACTAGTGGTATTTAGTCTGCTGCCACCAGTTAATGTGTCACTGAAACTTGTCCCGTTACAGGCATTTGTAGCGCTAGCGGCCCAGTCGCCATCGTTAGTATTAGTGAAATTACTATCAATTGTATTTGCAAAATGGTGGAAAAACGTCTTTAATTTTCCCAAGCTCTGAATAGAAGAGACGTTCCAGAATGAATTGTCATTAGAATCTAACTGAGTTGTTTCTGCAGATTCCTGCGTGCCGTTAATCACAAAAGCTTCAGTGGCTCCATTATAGAAATTTGGGGGGAGAATCATTGCTGAAGTTCTGTTCAGAAGAAACAGAAAAGCGGCGAACAAAGCGATGAAAATAATTAAATTCAATGCTATCAAACTACCCTTTGAAAAACCACTAGTTCCAACTTTCATTCTTACTGAAGCTAGGAACAAAAGGTTCAGAGAACCACTAATAAACAAGGCGAATAATAGGGTTGTTTGGTTTGTGGATTTCAAGAATTTAGACATTTCATGAACGATTGATATTTCATTGAAATTGAGGAGAGGAATGCTTATCAATGAAAGCGTGGAGAATGTGGCGATCATAGCCAATGGTAATAAAATTTCAAATTTACCCCTTAAATTCATTTTGATAATTCTCATGACATTCCACTCAAAAAATGTTCCTCTTTCTCTCGAAGGTTTCCCATTGCATTTTTATTGATATAATTCAGCTTTGCAGGGCCAATCTTTCTTTGACTTATTATCCCAGCTCCGACTAATTCATACACATATCTAGTGACGGTGTGGCGATGGACGTTCAAAGCTTTGGCTATATCAACAGTGGTAAGACCTTCAGGATATTTCATTAACAAGTCAATTATTTTGTCTTTGACAGATCTTAAATCATAAGAAGTATCAAAATCTTTAAATACACCTGAAGCTGATGTTGGATAAATGATGCTTTGGCCAAGTACAAGTCTTTCAAAGACATTCCCTGGGATAGACCTGAGAAAATTGACTGGATTGAGCTTTCTGATTTGACAAAAAAAGAAGCTGATAAGATTGCTATGGAGAAGTTTAGAAAAAGGAAGGAACTTTACAAATCTCTCTCCGCCTAATTTAGATTCAGGTATATATGCTATATATGCTATAGTTTGACTACCAACACCGGATTTTTTCTTCCATTCGAGGTTATTATCTTGCACCCGTAAATTTTTTGTATTTAAACCTGAATAATCGGCACGTTTATTAATCTTCGAAACATTAGTTAATTGGGGAGAGTTATGAATATACCCAAAAAATACAAAGTTTTGAAGGAAGCTGATAGAATTGCTGAGTGGACCAAGGAAGAGATGTTTGAGAGTGCAATGAAGAAACTTAAAGAGAGGAAGAAGCTTTACAGTGGTATTTCTATGAGAAGTGGCGTTAAGGCCAGTTAACTCACTATTTTTTTTCAACTTATTATGTGGTATTTCCCCAGGGAACAGTATTTTAGGTATAAACAGATTATGTTTTCTAAGAAATCCCTCTATTTTTTCAACATTTCCTTTTAGGTGACTCCAATTGAATGTAACAAAATAGTCTATCCTTTCTATGGAACATGCGAGTACTAAAGCCAAATCCTCTTTCTTGCTTGAAGTTTTCTTCGTAAATTCTTCCAAGAATTTATTTGCATCTCTTCCGGTGATATTTTCCGCTTTAGCTAGAATGTCAGTTAAATCTAGTTGTTTATCTTGTACCTTTCTAAACCTATCCGAGACGGCTTTGCTTTTCTTTTCATTTTTCCACTTTGCGATTAATGTAAACTGTTCGTTTAGAGTATAAACTTCAAACTCATTATTATCTACTCGTTTCAAGAATTTTTTAGCTTCAGATTGACGATTATCAGCATAACCAAGTTCTGCAACATACACAACATCTATGTCAACCAACACCTTCTTTTTATTACTGAAAGATCTGTTAATCATGAAAGTTCCCATAACAGTAGAAACTCCTAAAGCAAAAATTCCCTTGAACGGCTTAATATTAACCGAAATAGTCAAAATTATAGCCAAAGATAAAATAAACACTAATGAAATCAATGAATTTCTGCTGAGCATTATTTTATCTTTTGACATGTACCAGTCTCCCTTCAGTAATGCCCTGAGCTTCTTTCTTGACATAATTTAGCTTAGCAGGACCAATCTTTCTTTGACTTATTATCCCAGCTCCGACTAATTCATACACATATCTAGTGACGGTGTGGCGATGGACGTTCAAAGCTTTGGCTATATCAACAGTGGTAAGACCTTCAGGATATTCCATTAACAAGTCAATTATTTTGTCTTTGACAGATCTTTCAGTATGTAATTCTTCTTTGGGTTTTGACAATAAGGTGTACGGACTAACCTGGTTTTCTTTCAGCTTTTCAAGCAAAGAAACAATATTTGAATGATTTTTTTTGGGTTTCAGTATTATCCTTATCGGATCAGAATTTTCCACCAAACCTATTCCACAGCTTTTCAAGAGATCCATTTCCTTTTGAAATAAGTCTTCTCCGGGTTGGATAATTATGTAGACTTTAATTGCCTCTGTTAGATAGCGAAGGCAATGTTCAATAACTGTCAAAATTTTAGTAGAATCTTTTTTTGTCTCAAATACCACAGCTTCGTTGTCATTAAATGCTACAAAATTGGGAGTTCTTCCGTTTATTTTAACGTTTCGCGCAAGTTTATAGCCTGTTTTATGCAACCAGAGGATTAGATTCATGAAGACACCCCTTTATTCAGATAGCAAAGCTTCAATGTCTTGAAATCCCTGATTCTTATTACTCCAGCACCTTTCATCTCGTAGATGTATTTCGTTGCTGTTTGCCTGTGCACGCCTAGTTCTCTAACTATATCTGCAAAAGTCAAGCCTTGGGGGTTTTTCAGAAGCACATCTAGTATCCTGTCCCTAATGTGGTTTTCTTTCATCTTTATCGCTACCGTCTAATTTAGCCAACAACGTGAGTGTACACATGTGTATAATATAGAAAAATTATCTCTGTCGATGTTCTTAAAAGAGGGTTATAATTTAATCCCAACATTCAGGGTTTTTAAGAGTTAGAAACGCTCCTTTTAGGAAAATAAATCATTATGCAGTTTATTTAGGTAAATAGTGTTCTTTATCTAATTCTTATAGAAAATACAAACCGTTTTTGTCTTCTTTCAATACGTTTTTGTCGATGTGTTTCGACTTGAAAGAGTTGAAAACTTTTTCTACAAAATAGTAAATGTCGGGAATTTCGACATATTTTTAAATACTGAAATTAAAATTATTGTTGTGCAGAGTTTATCTAATATCAATTACAATTATGCAAGACAAAATGATCCTATAGGGGAAACTCCATTTCAAATTCTGAAAGAATTGAGAAATCACATCAGACTGTTGACTGATAGAATAGTTCAACTTGAAAGTAGGTTTGATCAACCATATGAAAATGATTATTCAGATGGCTATGTAAATTTTATGAAAGAAATTGAAATAATAAAGGATAAGCTAACAGCTTTAGAGAACAAGTTTGAAGAAAGAGTTCCTCATAGGGTGGTTTCAGAAGATATGTTTAAAGAAGAGACTGAAGTTACTGAAGAATTAATTGACAAGATAGTCTCACGAATAGCAGATGTATTGAAAAAACCATCGATTCTGTCGACAGACGATTCTTTAACTTTGGTTGAAAGCAAAAGAATTGAGAAAATAATTCATCTTTTGGAAAGACACGAAAAACTTAATTCTAACGAATTATCAGAAATCTTAGGTTTATCCAGAACTCGATCCAACGAATACTTCAAGATTATGGAAAGAATGAACTTAATAGTGGCGAAGTTAGAAGGAAAGGAGAAGTATTATTTGCTCAAGGGTTTGGTTTAAAGTTTCTTCAACAAATCCAATATCTCTTTATCCTTTTTTATATTAAGGCTTATCTCTTTATCTGCAGACTTTTTTAACACCTTAATTTCTTCTATTGTGTCATTTGGATATAATATGAACCTAGTATAGTATTTTTCTTTCACCCTGATTTTACCAATCTACTATTAATTCAATCCGATAACTGGCTTACCAATATGTCATTGTTTGCAATTTTTAAAGATATAATAAACTAATGAATTGAAATTAGAATAATTCCATTTTTCTTCATGTGACCATAAAAGTATTAAAAAACTAGAATATATTACTGTACTTTTGTTATTCCTAGAATAATGCTAGATTCACCTAGTACTATTGTATCGTTTATGCTCCCATTATAATTATACCTAACATATTTCAATGTTGCATTTTCACCAGATCTATAACCGCCCTGTATTGATATAGGTATATTGGGTATATGCAACTCATCTGACACGACCGGTTTTTGCGTTGTTCTTACAAGAACTTTGGACCCTGATATAATTTCTCTTTTCGGTGTAACAGTAACATTATCGATTTGAAATGACTTTAATTGTGTCCATATGCCAGGGGACGATACTAATAAAATTTCGTAATTTTTTCCTGAAATTTTTTCAGGATATTTCAAATTTATATCTGCGATCACTAATGTCGAAGAATTAGCCGGGTTGAATTCTGTATTTTTCCCCATTTCATAAACTTTAGTTATCTGTGCTGTTGTCTCAATAGCTATTTGACGTAATCCGGCACTTATGTTTGCTTTCAGGACATTATCATAATATCTGTAAATCATTGTCGTGAAAAAAGCGAGCATTGCAAAACCAAATAAAATAATAAAAGTATAGCCAATAAATTTAGAAACGCCTTTCATAGTAATTAATTTATCAATTGTAATATAATTTATTATATAAAACCAAATATATCTGATATCATGAGAAAAGGAATCAGTCCCCTTGTCGCAACAGTCATATTAATAGCTGCTACTATGTCCATAGCAGGCATATTATCTTTTTGGGTTGGAACATTTATTCCAAAGACTTTGGAGGCTGCTGAAAACTCTACCCAAGATGCAACCTGTACATCTGCACAATTTCATGTGTATTCTGGAACTTACAGTTCAACTGACAAAAAACTTCTTGTTATTTTAGAGAATCAAAGGTTTAGCAAGGTCAATTTAGACAAACTTTATTTATTCTATTCTGATAACGACCTTAAAAGTTTTGATATGAATGGAACGTTAGCAGGGAATGAATTAAAGTCCTTCAATGTCAGTGGTATAGATAGTGGCTTTTTGTCAGGTGAAATTCGATCAAAATGTACGGGTGTTGTAGCCAAATTAAGCTGTGGCTCAAACATAAAATGTACCTAGGTATCAAAATGAAAGGTATATCACCACTCATTGCCTCTGTTTTACTCATTGCAGTTACTCTAGCGGTAGCAGGTATTTACAGCGGATGGTTAAGTTCATTCACTAAGAAAACAAGCACAACAGTTGAACAGAGATCAAATGTTAGAGTAACCTGTAGCTATGGTGGGATAGCCTTAAACAGCCTTCAATATAACACGACTGCTTCGAATGGTAATATTACTGGCACAATAGAAAATACCGATATAATTGATTTGGGAGATATAGATATTGAGATATTTTTCACTAACGCTACCAGATATTTGGCTGACCTGAATAATACCCTAAAACCAGGGGAGAAAACCACTTTCAATTTCAGGATCAACACAACGACTTATGATAAAATAAGGGTGAAAAGCAATTGTTCTAATGTTTTTGATGAATTAACATCCAGTTATGTCACTCAGGTTACCTAAAGTGTTGCAACTGTAAATATAACCACGCCAGCTATTATCATTATTGCACTATGCTTAAATCCTGCTGCTACTGCACCTTCTGCCATTTTACCTATAACTAAACCGGCGAAAACACCTTGCAATATGACTAAGTTTCTAAATATTGATTTATATTCTCCAGTCAACTGTTCTTTTGAAATTTGTTCTATATCCTCTTCTCCTACTGGCTGAATATCAGATAAAGATGGGACTAAAAATTTCTGAAGACCTATTAAAACCAGTAGAAACACAAAGAAGATAATGTAACCGGACATCATTTGAGAGTTAAGATAGAGTTTTCTCTCTTCCCTCAATTTTTCAATTTCAAGCGTTGTAGTGCTTATAGATTCGAAAACATCTGTTAAATTCCCTCCAAATTCATGGCTTTCAATTATTGTAGATCCTAGTCTGGCTATCAGTATAGATTTAGTAGATTTTGTAAAGCTCAAGAAGGCTTTTGAAAATGGAATTCCCCAATCCAGCTGAGCGCTTAATTTTTTCACATAAAATGTCAATGCGCCATATTCATTTTCACCTAGACCTTTAATAGCTTGTGGCAAGGTCATCCCTGACCTTACCGATTCGACCAAATCATTCATAAATTGCGGAAAACCTTCTTCCAGCAGCTTGATCTCTTGCAATTCAGCATATTTTATTATCCCTATTGGCGCAAATAAAACAATACCCGAAATAATAAGCATTGTCGAAAAAAGTAGTGGTACATCCCTTAGAAACAGAAAACTGAATCCCGCAATCAATATTGCAACTATCCCGCTTACACCAAGAATTATTATTGTCTTATCCTGCATTACATATCGACCTGTGTTGATTTCAAGAATAATAGAAATCCTATATTAAGAACCGGTATCAGAATGTATATGCTTAGTTTCATCAAAAATAGAATGCTAAAGCCTCCTAAGTTTGGCTCTATCATGTTCATAACAGAAAAAAGTGAAATTATGAACAACGGTGCAGCTATAAGCAGTCCAGTATAGAATTCTGCGTATGCCGATAGTTGCTGTAAATATTTCGCCCTTTTGTTTTTCCATGTGAATAATGTCTGTTCACCCATAACTTTTAAGTATGTCTTTAGATCGCCACCACCTTCTATGGTACTAACAAATCCCATCAATATTTGCTTGAACTTCTCTGATGGAGATCTTTTCGCGACTTCCCTTATTGAACTCATAGGATCCATACCAAACATCTCCATATTTCTTACTTTCTTCTGCTTTTCTTCAGCCTACTATCATTTCTCTTCTAACTTTGACAATAGTTTGAATATTGCAGATGGCGGTATACCTGAAGTAGCTATAGAACCCATATGGGCGATTGCAAAAGGTAGATTTGTATCTATACTTGTTCTTCTTCCAAATGCCTTTTGATACGGATATGTGTACATTGTTAAGAAAACCAGCATGCTAAAAAGAATTGGGAAGAATATAGCAATTCCTATGTTTGTAAACGTACTGAGTTTTAATAAAGATATTAATGATAATGATAAAGGTATACCCACAAAAAATCCTAAAAATGAAGTAAAGCAGATAACTGCAGCATAATTTCTTGTAGGTAAATTGATCCCACTCTTCGGTAAAATTGAGCTTAGACCTTTGAACAGATCAAAGTATTTATCCGGAACCCAACCAAATAGTTTGTTCGATATGCTAATATATATTTCAAACATCAATACAATTTAGTAAACAGTTCGTATATTTTTAACCTTTATACAGCTATCTTTTTTTCTTTGATAATTTTGTAACCAAATATACTATATATATCATCAGACTTCTCAGTTACAATGGTTGGTTGTTCTTCAACTTCAACTTTTTGTGGCAATTCACTTTCGATTTTTTCTAGCTCCCCGCCTTCTTTTAAAATATCTGAAGCCTTTATTTTTTGTCGCTTCTTTTCAATTTCCTCAATTTCCTTTACCAAGTCGATTTTACCAATTTTTTCCAAAACTTTTTTTGGGTTTTTCGAGAACTCGTTAATTATCTTATCGACTTCTTCAAAATCTTTAATGTTATTCTTGCACATCCAAACAAGCACAGCCTTTCTTTTTTCTATTTCTTTTATAGCATCTCCTATTTCAATACCTTTAGTACGAGCTATTTTTTCCAACAAGTGACTCCCGTTAAGATAAACTTTATAAGTGTCACTTGATGGATCCCACTCGCTCGCTTTAAATACACTAGCTTGGAGTTTAACTGGATCAACAGCTATTATTTCTTCTACAGTTTTAATTCTTCTTGCAGATTTTCCTCTTTCTTTTGCGTGAACCATTATAGCAATAGCATCCAAACTTTCGACTAAACTTGCTGATAACTCAATTGGTGGTGTTGTTAATCTCTTGATAACTGTGTCAACAGAACCGGCATGGAATGTTGCAAAGCTGGGGTGTCCACTGGACATACCCTGAAACATGACATAAGCCTCTTTACCTCTAACCTCACCAACTATGACATAATCAGGATTCTGCCTGAAAGATCCCTTTAGAAGATCAAACAATGTTATTTCACCATATTTTTCTCCTGTAGATAACGGAATCCCAAAACCCAGTCTAGAAACTGTCGGTATCCAGTGTTCGTGTGTCAGTCTTAATTCTCTAGTATCTTCAATACTTACGATTTTTGCTTCAGATGGGATAAACATACAGATACTGTTCAAGATAGTTGTTTTACCTGTAGCTACGCCACCTGCTATGAGTAAGGAAGCACCGCCTTCTACTATAAACCAGAAGTAGGCCATAAGGTCCGGAGTTGCTGTTCCAAGCTCTATCAAATCTATTGGGGAGAATGGTCTTTCAGCAAATTTTCTTATTGAAAATGTAGGTCCACTTGTAGTGACATCGCTTGCAAGGCTTGCATTCACCCTGCTACCATCAGGTAGGGTGCCGTCAAGTATAGGTTCAGCATAGCTTACATATCTTCCAGTTCTTTCAGCGAGTTTGATTACAAATTCCCTTAGATATTCAACATCTTTGAAAATAACATTTGATTTTATTGAACCGTATTTTCTGTGAACTATGTAAATAGGTATACCAACACCATCGCATCCTATGTCTTCTATCCACGGATCTCTTAGAAATGGTTCAATCTCATTATAGCCAACAAAGTTGCGGTACACGTAATACATGAATTTTATGTATTGTTCCGGCGTCAGAGAAATACCTAGATGCACGATTGCCTTTTTGACCAATTCTTCCAAATATTTTGTTGCTTCTTGGTTGTTTTTAACTGAACTAAGTCCGACCTGTATCATGTCTATTAATGATGATTGAATTTTTTTCAGAATCTTTATTTCGTCTTCTGTTAGCGTAGGTTCCTCTATATCATACTCAACTTGTTCTGTAGCAGGATTCCATTTTATATGGGCATAAGCAAATGGCGGGATAAGATGATACTTCATATCAACTTCAGCAACGCTTTTTGCTGTAGATAATTCGTCGAATATCTTTGTTTCTTCGATATTAAAACCAGGCAAGGCTATAGTCTTTTCCTCACTTTCTTTTATCTTTTTCCAAAGTACGCCCCTATATTTTCCTATATCCAGCATGTTCATCTACGCATGTGTTTCTTTCTAACGGATTTTCCCTTTTTTACAATGTGGTGAAATCTAGCACAGCCGACACACACTCTTAGCTTGTTTCCCATAAGATGAAGCATTCTTCTGTCTACTTGTTGTAAAATTGCAGGATCGTTTATTCTCAAGCCTCTGAATGTTTCGAAAGTTTTCCATCTCGGAACTCTTCTGCCGCACATATCGCATGTAATAATACCTTCTCTGCCTCTCCCTTTCGTATGCATGTATTCTCTTTTGTACGGCGCTGTTGAGATCGGCAAAAAACCACCTTTAGATTTTAATATTAGATATGTTTTATGGGTTAAATAATTAGATTAAAGAAGTTAACTTTGTGTTACCGCATTTTAATGCCTTTCTATGAAATAGTAAATCAATAATTTCTGATGGTGGATATGCCGTAGTTTATACCGGACATGTAAGTAAATCATTGAACTCATTAGTTTTAATTAGCTGTTTTATTCTTCTTCGTCAACTTGATATAGAAGTTCTACCATACAACCTATTATAAATAATTTCAATTAATTATTAAAACAATAAACTAATGGAGTGAAAATAATGGGATTTAGACCAGAATATGAATTCAAGAAACCGTCATTTACAAAAATATCTGATGTGGTTTGGGAAATATCAAAAGATTTTAAGAAAGGAATGCGAGTTCCTGTTAGAGTAATCGCGACAAAAAAAATATTGGATGACATGGATTTGCAGGTTTATGATCAAGCGAGCAATGTTGCTACATTACCGGGAATTCAAAAATATTCGTTTGTTATGGCTGATGGTCACAGTGGTTATGGTTTTTCTATAGGTGGAGTGGCAGCGATGGATATAAATGAAGGTGGTGTAATATCTCCAGGTGGAATAGGCTTTGACATAAATTGCGGCATGAGATTACTCTTGACTAATCTTACTTATGATCAGGTTAAACCTCACCTGAAAACATTAACTGACAATCTGTTCCAAAGAGTTCCGGCAGGTGTTGGTTCAACTGGTTTTGTCAAATTAAGTAAAGATGATTTTAGGAAAGTGGTTGAAGAAGGTGCTGACTGGGCTGTAGAAAAGGGATATGGTTGGAAAGAAGATTTGGAAAGAACAGAATTAAATGGTAGAGCTGATTGGGCTGATAATAAAAAAATTTCTAATAAATCAATAGAGAGGGGTTTCAATCAAATCGGAACTTTAGGTTCTGGAAACCATTATCTTGAAATACAGAGAGTAAAAGAAGAAAATATAATTGACAAACAATTAGCAAAGAAATGGGGCTTGTTCCCGGACCAGATTGTCATAATGTTCCACTGCGGCAGTCGCGGTTTCGGTCACCAAGTAGCTACTGATCATCTTCAGATTTTCTTGAATGTGATGGAGAGAAAATACGGAATAAAAATTCTTGACAGGGAACTTGCTTGCGCTCCTTTCAATTCACCAGAAGGTCAAGACTATTTCAAAGCGATGGCATGCGGCATCAACATGAGCTTTGCCAATAGACAGGTCATTCTTCATAGGATAAGGGAAGCGTTCTCGAAGAATTTCAACCAAGACGCTGAAAGCTTAGGAATGCATATGGTTTTCGATGTTTCACACAACAGGGCTTCATTGGAGAAACACAAAATCGATGGCGAGACAAAAGAAGTGATAGTCCACAGGAAAGGTGCTACAGGCTCTTATCCAGCAGGCAGAGAAGAAATTCCGAAGATGTACAGAGATGATGGTTCGCCAGTCATAATTGGCGGCTCAATGGAGACAGGATCATATCTGTTGGTTGGTGGCCCTAATGCTCATGAAACATTTTGCTCGACGGCTCATGGAAGCGGGAGAACAATGTCAAGAACTAGAGCAAGAAAATTGTGGAGAGGAGAAAAGTTGCAAAGAGATATGGAGCAAAGAGGAATTTATGTCAAGTCAGTTTCAATGTCTGGATTGGCCGAGGAGGCTGGTGGAGCATACAAGGATATTGATGATGTGATAAATGCTACACATCTTGCTGGGGTATCAAATAAGGTCGCAAAACTAGTCCCATTGGCTAACGTCAAAGGTTAATATTCTGAAATCTAAAAATAATTGATGCCAAAGAAAAAAACAAGCGGCTCTAAAAAATATTTCTTGGTTTTAATTACAATTCTGGTTGTTGGTGTTTTAGGTTATGGACTGTACAGCTATTACACTTCTGGAGCGAAAGAACAAGGAATAATAGTCTGCAACCCACAAAATCCCGATGAATGCTATTGGCAGGCGCACATCCACACTTTTGTAATACAGGAAGTCTGCGGTGAATCGAAGGCATTCCCGAAGGAGCACGGCGAATTGGAAGAAGATCACACTCATGAAGAAACAAACATCATACACTGGCACGACAGGATTATGATAGAAAAACAAACAGGCGAACTGGTCGACATTTCTGCGCTAACTTTGGGTGCATATTTTGATTCAGTTGGTGTGACTTTATCTGACACTTGCCTCTATGACAAGTGCAATGGTGACACTTGTCCTGATGGTTCAGTCGGAACTGTGAGGATGTTCGTTAAACACAAAGACGGTGGGTGGGAACAGAGCATGAAGTTTGACGATTATGTGTGGGATTATGGGGATTTGATTCACATATCTTTTGATAACAAAACATCGGAAGAAATACTAGAAGGGCTTAAAGAGTCTGAAATAAAGTTCCCGATAATAGGGACCGGCTGAATAGACTGAAATCTTAATAAGGGACTAACACCAATTCTTTAAAAGGTAGAAATGGCCGAAAAATTCCACAAATGCAAGGTTTGCGGCAAATCGTATTCAGCTTCAAAATTCAAGCAGCATAAGAAAAAAGAGCCTAAAGTGTGCGTGTACTGCTAGGTGGGATTCTTGGTAATAGCCCCTGAACTGACACTTCCAATTTTAGTAGGAGGCGCATTACTTGATTCTTTAACCCCCTGCGTGATCGGTGTTCTGATTTTATTGATGACCGTGCTGATGAGACAGAAAGATAAAAGAGTTCTATTGAGAAACGGTCTGATTTATGTTGCGGCCGTGTACATTACATATTTCGTTGCCGGGATAACCCTTCTAAAGGTTTTCACATTAACACGCGAGGCTGTTTCGGTAGCTAACATGCTGTATCTTGGTATTGGAAGCATGATAGCATTTTTCGGGCTGCTTGAGGTGAAAGATTTCTTTTGGTATGGACGCTGGATATCTCTTGGGATAATCCCGCGTTTTGTGCACACGATGGAGGAATATGTGCAGCATACTGTCCAGAGTCCTAAAGCTGCATTTTTGTTTGGCATTTTTGTTACATTAATTGAATTGCCATGCACGGGGGCCCCTTATCTCGCTGTGTTGACACTGATGTCTTTCATGGAGTTTGCTCGCGCTTTGCCGTTGCTGATTATCTACAACTTCATTTTTGTGCTTCCCCTGATTTTCATAATATATCTTGCGTATAATGGCGTTCATGTAAAAAGGATCGAGCAATGGAGAATAGCTCACAGGAGAATCATGAGACTGTTTATAGGGCTGTTCTTATTAGGATTAAGTGTACTTCTTTTCTTTATTATTTCAAGACAATATGCTGCAATTCTATTGGTAGTTGAAGCGACGATAGTAGCGATAATGTATATTTTGTGGAAGTTTAATTTGATTTCTTAGTGATATCTGAAAAGCAGGTAGGATTTCATAATTCTGTTGAGTTTTCTTTTAGATAATGTATGACTTGTAATTTTTTTGATTTCCTCTACCGTCGGGATTTTTTTCTTGAATTTTGAATTCAGAGTTTTGACAACTTCAGCTGCCAGTTTTTTCGCTAACTCGCTGTCTCCAGTTGTATGTGAGTATTGTATCGATTTGTGTATCGAATCATAAAGCTTTTTGTAGGAGAATTTTTCAATTTTCCCGCTCCTTTTTTTGACTTTCATTGGCATAGGATCGCTTTACTAATAAAATATGTTTTGTTTATATATTAAATTATTATTGTTCATATTAATCCATTTTAATTTTTATAATATCTTTTATTAAGAGAATTTTATGGCAAAATTTGTATATTTAGGGGATAATCAATTCGGACCTAATTTAAATTTAGCTATGGATGAAGTATTATTACAAAGAGCCAGTCAGGATACAGTACATATAAGATTTTACGCCTTTTCCACACCAACCATAGTTTTGGCTTATCGTCAAAGCACGGATGACATAAAACAAGAAGGTGTTTCAAATAGAAAGATTACCGTTGCTAGGAGACTGTCTGCTGGGGGAGCTATGTATTGCGACCAAAATAGTTTGTGTTATTCAATAATAGGAACTGGAGCAAAACCACAAGAAGAACACGGTAATAAAATCGCTAAAGTTTTATCACGGGAATTAAAAACCGACATACATATAGGTAAAGAGTTCAGCCTGAGAACAGGTGCAGGTGTTATTTCTGGAAATGGTACTAGATTAAGAAAAGGTGCTTATTTGTATCATGGTTTAATAGCAACTAGACCATGGTATTTGGACATACTTAATGAAGCAATTCAATTATCTGAAGAGGAAATATCTATAATTCCAACATTACCATATATTTCTATTGACAGAGAACAAATAACACAAAAACTATTGTACGAATTTACACGTGGTCAATACGAAAAAATTACAGCAACAGATTATGAATCTATATTAGAAGGTGCTGTTCGATTGGTTTCACAAAAATATGCTACAAATGATTGGTTAAATCTTGCAAAGGAATATAATAATCCTGCATATCCTAAAATGAAAACTGGTGGAGGATTTTGTTTTTGCGTTACTTGGGGAGAAGAAGAAAAGATAGTAGACGTTGTTAGATACTCTCAAATTTCAGTAGGTGACTAAAATATCTAAAATACCCATATCTATAATAACAGGATATTTAGGTAGTGGTAAGACTACACTTTTAAGAAACATAGTTCAAAAGACTCGAAAGAGAATAGCCATTCTAATGAATGAATTTGGCGAGATTTCTATAGACAGTAAAATAATCAAAGGTAAAAACATCAATATGGTTGAATTAGCTGGTGGTTGCGTTTGTTGTTCATTAACAGGAGAATTCGAATTTGCAGTAAAAGAAATAATGCAGAAAATTAAGCCTGACATGATTGTCGTCGAGACTACTGGAGTGGCTGAACCCGATGCTTTGGTTTTTGATATCGAAGAAAATTTACCGGAGTTAAAACTAGATTCGATTATAAGTATTGTTGATGCATATGCAATGATAAAATTTCCCAGCTTAGGTGAAACAGGACGCATACAAATTGAGACGGCTGATATTATTTTACTTAATAAAATAGATCTTGTTAAGGAAAATCAAATAACTGAAATTGAAGAGAAAATTAGAAAACTAAATGGCGATGCTGTTATAATTAAAACTATTAAATGTGATGTTGAAACTGATGTATTATTTGGCTTGGAATTAGAGAGACATTTCAGTAAAAGAGAACATGAGCATGGGAACGTAGAATCATTTGTGTTTTCCACTGATAGAGCAATTGATTTGAAGAAATTTCTTGATTTTACAAAGCAGATTCCAAAAGAAGTCTACAGATCTAAAGGTTTTCTGAAAACAAAAGGAAAAGGAGTTCTGTTTAATTACGTTGCTGGAAGATTTGATGTGGAAGATTTCGATACAGATAGAACTGAAATTGTTTTTATTGGAGAAAATGTATTGTCACAAAAAGAAAAAATTTTGACGGAATTAGAAAAAACAGTGGTCTAATTACATTACACTGCCACTAATGATATAATTCAACTTAAAAGGTTAAAGTGAGTATTTCATAATAGATGCTAATCGATATTTCAAGACCTGCTGAAAAATGGTTTGATATACCCTCTTATGGTTATATAAAAAGAAATTATGACATTTCAGAGTTTAATGGAAGTTCACCCCATGATCTATTGGAGCATCTTTACTCGTTGACAAATTATCAAGGATCTCTAGTCCCTGCCAATTTCAAATTGGCATTTCCAAATGCTGTTACATTCAAAAAACCACGTCAGCGATATGTTGAAATTGATCCGTTATTAGATGATCCTATAGAAGGAATTTTTGTGGCTTTTAACGGAATAACTTATGACTCAAATTGTTTAGGATATCAATGGAAATCTTCTGATCATTACAATAGAGTTCCATTAATTTCTTGTGTAGAAGGCTTAGAATTTTTTGAGTTATCTTTTGGTGCGGCTGCAGGTGAGTTGCATAGAAGAACTGGCATACTCCTTAATGGCGACCGAAAACCAAAAATATATGCTAATGAATTTATTTGGAAATTACCTTCGCGCCATAGAGTAGGGTCTTATCATGTAACAAAAATAAGCTCGTTGCCTACTGAAAATTCTGAAAATAGATGGTCTGACATAGGTATTAACCACTCATGTGAAGATGCTGTTTACAAATTTGGAAAAATAAGATATATCTGCGATCATATTGTTGCTGCAATTTTAGCCGCACGATATTTTTCTTCTTCCGACAACCCTTTAGTTGCAAATCCTATTATAGTACCAAAAAAACCTTTAGTTACGTTTGATGACTTGCTTAGATATAGAGTTGTAAGAGAAAATGATGATGGCACAAAAAGAACTCTGAATGAAGCAGAAAGAGGTTTAATAATGGGATGGTTGATCGTGTATTACGCTTCCCAAAAAAGATTAAGTGATTTATTTGCAAAAAGTTACCGTGAAGAAAATTTTAATGATATAATAAAATTCACCGGAAATTCATAGGAGAATTCATTTATTTATGTGATGTATAGGTTATATTATGCCTTACAAGTTTTTCGAGGATGTAGCAATTGCTGATGTTGCATTTGAAGCTACTGGAAAGACTTTAGAAGAGATGTTTATCTCTGCTGGGTTGGCTTTATCAAACACACAAGTCAAAAATTTGCGAACAATAAAATTAAAAAGAGATGTGAAAATTAAAATTTTAGCTAAGGATTTACAAATTCTTCTAGTTAACTTTCTTCAAGAAATTATTTTTTATAAAGATGCCAAACAAATACTTGTTGGAAAAATCAAAATTAAAATAAAAGAAGTCAGTGGAAAATACAGACTTGAAGGTAAACTGATTGGCGAAAAAATAGATATGAAAAAACATGAGTTACTTGTTGATGTTAAGGCTGTGAGTTGGCATAGATTGAAAGTAGAGAAAGTAAAAAAAGAATGGAAATGTTTTGTTATACTGGATGTGTGATTGTATGCAACTAAAAGTTGGTGATAAAGCTCCTGATTTTGAATCCATAGATCAGACTAGGAAAAAAATTAAATTATCTGATTTAAAAGGAAAGAGAGTTGTCTTGTATTTTTATCCAAGAGATGATACACCTGGTTGCACTGTAGAAGCTTGCTCGTTTAGAGACGATATTCAGATGTTTGAAAAAGTAAAAGCTAAAGTTATTGGTGTTAGCATAGATAATGTTAAATCACATAAGAGATTTGTGGAAAAATATAAATTGAATTTTACTCTGTTAGCTGATGATAAAAAGGAGATATCACAGAAATACAGTGTTTTGAATATTTTCGGTAAAGCAAATAGAACTACATTTTTGATTGATGAAAATGGCATTATTAAACACATATTTCAGAAAGTTAAACCAGAAGGACATAGCAAGGAAGTGTTAGAAGAGCTAAATCATTAAAACGTGTGCCCTAATTTTTCAAAGATATCTTTCATTTTCAATGAATCACTCTCTAAGATAGGACTTTCAGAAATTACAGTTATGTTAATTTTTCTTTTCAAAATTTCCTTCGCTAATTCTTTGAATGATGGATGTGAATTTATAGGGACATGTACATCGACGAATCTTTTAGTTTGAACGTTGTATTTGACTCCCTCAAAATGAGAATAGATGTGGTCTAAATTTAACACCTTTAGCTTATCAAAAACTTCGCCATAATTTATTTTTCCTCCATTTCTGCAAAAAATATGTGCCCAATCAATATAAGGAATTAGTTGTTTTGTCTTTCTACATAATTCAATCACTTCATCTAATGTTCCAAATTGACTTTCTTTTGCCAGTGTTTCAATACCAAGCTTAACATTTTTTATTCCTTGTTGCTTCATTTCATCTAGAATATCAAGAAATCCTCCTCGTGTTTTTTCTAGTGCTTTTTCTGACTTCAATCCTGTATAATATGCTGAGTGAATAGCGATAGCCTTAGCGCCCATTCTCTCCCCTCTATCAGCAGAATCAAAAATCATCTTCTTGCTGGCTTCTATAGTTTCTTTCTTTTCTGAACAGAGATTGATGTAATATGGAGCGTGGATTGTTAACTCTACATTTAATTCTTTAGCAAGTTTTCCCACTTCTTCTGCTAGTTCAGGTTTCATTCTGACACCACGAACAAATTCAACTTCCATCGCATTCAGTTGCAACGCAGCTACGTCTTTTATACCATCTAGAGTTCCACCTCTAGTTATGGTTGGAGTTCCTGCTGGGCCGAGAAATATTTTTTGCACTATATCACCTTTGAAAGTAACTGATTTTATATTAGAAATTAATTTCGTAATATAGAATTAAAGAATAAATCTTGTATATTGTTCTCTAGTACATGCCTAAAATACTTTATCCAGAAACTCAAAGAATATTCGTGGGGTTAATTCATGAAGATGTAGTTATACGATATATGCGTTTACTGAGAGAGCATCATAGAGATACTTATACACACAGTCTTCGCGTTGGTTTACTTTGCATAGACCTTGGTTTTGAAAACGGTTTACATGATAGCATCAAAGAGTTGGGTTATAGTGGACTATTGCATGATGTGGAAAAAATAGATGTCCCTATAGAAATATTAACAAAACGTGGGGAATTAGATGAACATGAATCGGCAATTATGCAACTGTATGATGCACTAATGACAAAAAGGGATTATAGAGGACCATTAAAATTATCAGAAGTAGAAACCACTCTAAGAGCACAATTTACCGGAGATCCTAAATATATAGATCAAGTTTTGAGAAGAAAAGGATAGCATGGTATTGCTGAAATGGAGGAATCGTCATCTTTATATTATTATCTTTTAGTTATTGAGTATAATTTAAGAGGTGGATTAAGTTCAAACAGAAAAGGAAATTTTATTTGACTCAGGCAATTCCATATGTCAATGCACAGCCTCACATCGGTCAAGCACTGGAATTCATTCAAACCGATTGCATACATCGTTTCAAAAAATTGCAAGGTTTTGATACCTTGTATTTATGTGGTTCTGATGAAAATGCTTTGAAGAATGTTAAATCGGCAGAAAATTTGGGCATCACTCCACAACAAATATGTGATAGGAATACAGAAAAATTCAAAAAGTTGGTCAAGGAACTTGACATATCTATTGATATTTGGCAGCGAGGCTCTGATAGAAAACTTCATTGGCCAGGTACTCATAAGTTATGGGAGCTTTGTGAAAAATCTGGTGATATTTATAAGAAAAAATATAAAGGACTTTACTGTGTTGGTTGTGAAGTGTTTTATACTGAAAATGAACTTGTTAATGGATTATGTCTCGAACATCAAAAAGAACCAGAGCTCGTAGAAGAGGAAAACTACTTTTTCAGACTTTCCAAATACCAGAAGAAATTGGAAGAATTGATTGAAAATGATGTCATAAAAGTCGTTCCTAAGACACGCAAGAATGAGGTTCTGAGTTTCATCAGAAGCGGATTAGAGGATTTCAGCATTTCGCGTTCTGTAAAAAGGGCGAGAGGATGGGGAGTTCTGGTTCCGAGTGACCCAACACAGATCGTGTACGTGTGGTTTGACGCATTGAACATTTATCAGACCGGAATTGGCTTTGGTTGGGATGAAAAGAAATACAACAAATGGTGGCCAGCTGATTTACATGTTATCGGTAAAGGAATAACAAGATTCCATGCTGTATATTGGCCCGCAATGCTATTGTCTGCTGGTCTATCTTTGCCTAAAGCAATTTTCGTTCACGGCTACATAACAGTCGAAGGTCAGAAAATGAGCAAGACTATTGGAAATGTCGTTAACCCATTAGATGTCTTGAAGAAATTCAGTAAAGACGAACTTAGATACTTTCTCTTGAGAAACGTTCCTGTTTTCGATGACGGTGATTTCTCTGAGAAAACGCTAGTTGAAAGAGTAAATAACGAATTGGTGGAGAATTATTCTAATCTGTTCTATAGAATAACATCCTTTATAGAAAAGAATTTCAAGGGAAAGGTACCAAAATTTGGGAAGGAAGGTGAAAAAGAGAAGGAAATCAAGAAAATATTTAAAGAAAGAGTGGGGAATTATGTAAAAGCTTTTGAAGACTATAGATTGAATGATACTTTAGCTGTTGCAATGGATTTGTCTTCACAACTCAACAAATATTTCCAAGATAAACAACCATGGATTACTGTGAAGAATGATGCGAGTGATTGTGCTACTACACTTTATACCTCAGTTAATTTGTTAAAAATTATTTCTACTTTGTTATATCCTTTTATTCCATCATCTAGTGAAGATGCGTTAGTTTGTTTAGGTCTGAAAGTCGACTGGAGTAATGTTGATACGGATATTAAATCAGAGGCTAAGATAAAGTCAAAAATGTTATTCAAGAAAATAGAAGACAAGGTAATACAAAAACCAATTAGGACTGTTAATTTCTTCATAGAACCTGAAGTTGAAAAACTAGGAATTCAAGCTAGAGCCGTAATTATTAGGGGAGTGGACATAAAGAACAGAAATTCTAAACTAGAGAAACTGAGGAAAGAAGTAATTCAGAAAACTAGAGAAACAGATCTTAATAATCTTATTACAAATGGATACAGAGATTTATACAAAAAGCTTAAAGTTAAGGGTGAATCTCCAGGAGAATTTTTCACTAATTTTGTTAGAAAAAAAAGGAAATCTACCTAACATAAACACACTAGTGGATTCATATAATCTAGTTTCTTTGGAGACTCTTCTATCATTTGGGGCACACGACTTGAATAAAATTGAAGGAGATGTTATTTTCAAGGTTGCTGATGGTAATGAGTTGTTCATACCTCTAGGAAACAAAACACAACAAAGAGTTAATAAAGGTGAACAAATCTGTGCAGACGATAAGAAAGTTTTATGTTGGATTGATATTAAGCAAGGAGATCAAACAAAAATAACAAGAGGAACGAAAGACGTTCTAATTTATGTTCAGGGAAACAAAAATGTTAAGATCGAATATTTAGACAAGGCAATTGAAAAGGTATGTAAAAATGTTACAGAATTTTGTGGAGGATCTGTTGAAAAAGTTAAGATTAAACCTAAAACATAAAGTGATAACATGATAAGCTTCAATGAATTCAAAAAAATGGAATTGAAAGTTGGAATGGTAGAGAAAGTCGAAGAAATTCTTGGATCAAAAAACTTGTATAAGTTACAAGTAAATTTTGGAGGATTTAGCAAACAAGCAGTTTCAGGATTGAAATCTTATTATAAACCTGAAGAATTGCAGGGGAAGAAATTTGTATTTTTGACAAATCTAGAACCAGCTGTTTTCATGGGTCAGAAATCAGAAGTGATGATTTTAGCTGCAGAGAAGGATGGAAAGGTTATTGCAATCAAGCCGGAAAAAGATATTGGGGAAGGGGCTAAGATAAGATAAAACTATTTGATTCCGTACAATAACTTTAAAATTGTCTAGCTCATCTCCTTTATTTTTGATATTTGTGGTATTGTCCCAGAACAAATAAACTTTTATTTTATATATCCTTACTTAATTCTGATTGAATTGGATTGGCTCGATAGGATTTTTGGAAAAAAAGAGGAAATTGAAGAAACAAAGATGTCACTGAAAGATGTAGAAGATTTTCTGGTAAATAAACTGGAAGAAGATTTGAACCCCTTGAGAGAATCAGTCAAAAAAGAATGCTTGAGGGAGTACGAAAACTTACAAACACTTGCTAATACACTGCAGGATCAGTTGAAATCTCTTGAACAGGTTCCTTATTCAGGAAAAGATAATCCCTTACTCATAAGAAAAGCTGTAGGAAGCAGAAAAAGCTTTGTAAAAAAGATGAAACTTCTGGTCAAGCAGATACAAAAACCAATTGGAGAAGACATAGATTCTATTCTTGATTACCATAACGAAGTTGCTAAGTCTGTCAATGTCACAAACGCAAAAACAGTAGGGGAATACGCATTTCTGAAAGAGTTATTTGAAGAGCAAGGGGAAAAAGTGGTACAAAGTTTTCGCCAAATAATGGAAACAGACAAGAAATTGGGGAACATACTAAAAGAGTTTAGAAATTCTAGTGCTAAATTGTTAGAAACACAGGAGATTGTTGCTGGAGTATTGAAGTTGACAGAAGAACTGAAAAAAAATGAAACAGGTGAATTAGAGAAAACAACGAGAAAAATAGAGGATAAAAAGAAAAAAATTGAAAATGAGTTGAAAAATTTATTTGATAGTGATGAGTTGAAAACATTTTTGGTAATGCAAAAACTCAGTGAGGATCTGAGGATTAGTCTGCAGAATAAAAAGTCTGATTTTATGCGTTCTGTTACAAAAATGGAAAAGCCTTTAAAGAAATACAGGTGGTCCGTCGAAAATAAAATTTTAGATGATTATGTAGAAGGCTCGTTTGAATCTGTTTTACTTCGAGACCCTAAGGGAGAAGTTTTCATGTCTGCCATTAAGGATATGAAAAAGAAGATAATCCAAGGAGAGATAGATCTAAAGGATAGTGACAAATTCATGACTGTTATAGAAAATATGATAGGAGATAACACTATAGGAAAAATTCTTGAAGAGTATTCAAAATTTTCAGAGGAGTTAAAAAACCAGGAGGAAAAAATAACATTGCAAGAAATTCCAAAGAGAAAGAACGACTTAGAGAATGAGATGAATAAATTAAAGAGAGAAATGGAAGAAATTATGGTCGAGAAAAAGAGAATTGAAGAGCGAAGAAAAATAATACAAATCGATAAAGAACAAAAATTAAGGGAATTGGAAAAAATACTGAATGATATTGCTGGTAAAAAAATTTTACTAGAGGTAAATTAAGATATTCGCCAAGGTAGGGATTTGAACCCTAAAGCCCGTGAGGGCGCCGGTTATCCTTCAGTCCACCTCCTTGCCATCATTAATCAGGGTCAAGCCATCTTCTACATCGGACGACTCAAGACCGGTGCATTACCAGATTCTGCCACCTTGGCTTAATAGAAAGAATAGCTAGTTGGAGCTTAAAAACATTTACAATTTCAGCGTATGCTTAAACTTCGAAGACTCGGCTTTTTTTAATGGCCATGCATCTTCTATCAACATATCTGGAACATCTTCATCTAAAACAGGATATGCCAGCTTGCAGTGATTACATGTAATGAACATCCCCTTTTCTTTAACATCCCCCTTACATTTTGGGCATGCGAGAATCTCCATAAGACCTTTTGGTACGGGCATAATATCATTTTAAAAATTTAACTAACAATTATTAAAAGGTTTATATGCTGTGCACATTCTGTGATAAAAAAATAAAGGATTTGACATTTTTAGAATCGAAAAACTTTAGATCTGTGTACAATATTTCTCCTATCTTAGAAGGTCATTCTTTAATAATTCCCAAGAAACATATTGAAACAACATTTGAATTTAATGGCGAAGAACTAAAGGAGATGTTTGAATTAACGAATAAAACAACAAAATTATTATTAGAAACATTTAGTGGAGAAGGTTTTGACTGGGTTCTGATGAACGGCGATGTTGCTGGCTCTAGAATACCACATATACATCTTCACGTATTTCCTAGGATGAAAAACGATGGGTTTTCTGACCCAAGAAAATTTTTCTTTAAATTACTTGAAACAGAAAAATCAAAAAATAGAAAAAAACTCCCCCTAGCTAAGCTGAAGAGCATAGTATTAAAGCTTAGACCTCAAACAATTCAACAAAACTTGAAAAGGTTGTAATATACATGAGTAAAAGTTATTTTGTTCTAATACCTTTCAAAGGTTTAGAAGGTGCAAAAACCAGACTCGATTATGCTGATACTAGAGATGGATTCTTGTATCCAGATGAAAGACAAAGTTTAGCTTTGAATTTAGTTACCGATGTTTATAGAGTTTGGACTGAAGCAATAGGGAGCGGTGGAAATGTTACTGTTGGCTTAATGAAGGATATTTTAGGAGAAACACGACAAAGATTGGAAAATAATAGAATTAAAGTAGTTCCCATGCCTTCTGAAGATATAAATGAAAGCATGAGACATTATGGTCAACAGGCTTTTAGAGATGGCTATGAAAGATATGCTGTGGGTGGTTCTGACTTACCTCTTCTTACTGTTGGTGATGTTCGAATGTTACAAGAAACAAGCGAAAAATATACGAGAAATTTTTCGGGTGTTGTTTTATCGGAAGGAGATCTAGGCGGAACAACTTATTATGTAATTACTCCACCAACTGCTTATGAAATAGAATTATATGCGCACGGAAGAAGTAATTTAGAAAATCAACTTGCTCGTTTCGCGGCTTTGAGGATTCGATATGATTTAATGTGGACAAGAAACTTGTTTTTGGACATAGATTATCCAGAAGATCTAATACAACTTCTAGTTGCTTTTAATGTTGGTGCGAAAGTTTATTGTAATAGAGAAACATTTAAGTTTTTAATGCCCTTATTTAACCAATTAACAAACGAGAATAGTGATAGAGGAGAAAGATTTAGAAACTTGTTAAATAGGGCTCAGCATTTAAAAGTAAAATAAATTTCAAAGGGCGATTTGATGGTAATATTTAACGCAATAAAAGCATTTATTTTTTTACCTCTATTCTTCTATTTGGGATATCAACTAGATGCATCTGGTTTTATGTATCTAATTTTGGCAGTAATCGTTCTTGTCGGATATTGCAGCGCTCAACTTGCAACTGGTTATTTTCCAATAAAGGCTGTCATTATGTTTCCGCTTTTATTTTATTTCGGTTATAGATTTGCAGATTCAGGTAATTTCATGTTTATTCTCTTAGGTATAGCTACGTTTTTTGTTTATTTGGTTGTAAAAGCAATAGCACCCGATGCATAAAATCTTCACTAAATTACTCTATCTGTTTTTATATAAACGTTTTCATCGTTTTTTACTAGTCCAATCCCGATTAATTTATTTTCTCTAGAAAAAATACCTACATGATCGCCAGCCTTAAAGTTACCACTTATATCATAAATATCCCTTTCTTTTATCGGTGAGCCATGCAATATTTCTTCTATTTTTTGGTCACTAATAATAATTCGAGTTACATGTGGTATTGCATCCTCGATTGGTATGAGTATTTTGTTTATATTTTTCTTTTCTTTAACTTCCTCGAGAGTTACACTATCCTGAATTGAAAAATGTCCTACTTTCGTTCTTCTTAGTTGCTGCAATTGAGCTCCTGTGCTTAACTTTTCTCCAATATCTGAAACCAGTTTTCTTATATATGTTCCAGCTTGAACTTTAGTTTTGAAAGCAACTTTCTTACCCACTTTATCAACTATGGTAAAGCTGTATACAGTTCTATTTCTGGGTCTTCGTGCAACATTCGACTTGACAGGAGGTATTTGTGTTATTTCTCCAATAAAATTTTCTGAGATTATTTTTACGAGCGTTTGCAAATCAACATCCCTGTGAAGATACATAAAACCTTCATACTCCTTGTCTAAACCCATAAGAAGAGGTACAGTTTTAACAGCATTATTTAGTGCTATAACAAGTACACCTGAAGCATTGGAATCTAAAATTCCCGTGTTTCCAGCTTTCTTGCACTTTAATGTTTTTCTAACCTTTTCAGTTACTTCTCGAGATGTTGGGCCTACTGGCTTATCAAGATTTATAACCGCTCTTGAGAACAGTTCGTCTGTATCCATGATAAAAAGTTATGAAATTAACTATTTCTTTTTAGCCTTACCCTTCTGCGCAGATTTTTCAGGCTTCTTTTCTTTGCTAGCCCCCTCGGACATTACTTCTTCTCCTTTCGCACCTTTTTTAGGTAATTTTTCCTTACTCCTTTTCCTTACAGCTTTCTCTTCTTTTGGTTTCTCTTCCTTCTCTTCAATCTTTTTTTCTTCAACTTCTTCCTTCTTCTCCTCAGTTTTTGGAACTTTCTTCTCAGCTTCTTTTACAACTTCGGGGCTTGGTTTACCTAGACCTAGTTTAGTTAATAGATGAGCAGCTTGATATCCGTCAATGACCTCTTTTTCACTGGCATCCGATTTAATTTTTAGCAAATTTTCTGTTGGCTCTAAATGTTCGACATTACATCTTCTTCTTTTGATACCAGTTAAGACTTTTGGACCTGTAACAAAAACAAAATTATCATCTACTTTTTTTACCACTACACAATATTTTCCAGCCTCTCTACCAGCTGTTTTTATGCATACCCTACCTACATCGAGTGCTGCCACTCTAATCACCTCATTTTTATAATGTTTCTATTTCTATATTAAAAAGTCAAGTTTATATGAGTTTTGTTATACATAAGAGTAGCTATTGTAAATCTTATCACACTAAAGAACTTTCTACACGGTATTTAATAACTTTAGTATAGACTTATAATTCTATAGATAAAGGGGTTAAGAACATGAGAAAATTACACAT
>CAYJVB010000010.1:0-9357 GCA_964373575.1 uncultured archaeon
AGTCCGATATTATACTTTCTGTTCAACTAAATTGGGTAATTAAGCAACGATACCAAGTGTCATGTCGAAAAAAATTGAATATAAATTCAATGTAGGAGATTCTGTAGAGAGAATTTTAATTGACGATTATTGGAGTAGATTCGCTTTTGTAGAACCTCCTGTAGGATCTGTTGGAATTGTTGAAGATACAAGTTTTTCACCAGGTGCACCCTCCTATGCGCAAAAATTATATCATGTTAAAATTCCTGGTTATACTAGGCCCGTTGCTCTTTTAGAAAAGGAGTTAAAATCGAAGAGATAAATAAAATTTTCGAATAATATTTTAGCTAATAACTATTTCATGAATATTTTAATATCACAGCGTTGCTCATACCTCTTCTTCTCCTTTCAATGAGACCTTTCCCTTCTAATCTATCCAATATTCGTGTTATTTTGACTTTCGAAAAGCCTAGCTTGTTGACCAATTCGCTTTGAAATATAAAACCGTTAGATGCAATAATTGCCTCATAGACTTTTTTATCATCGTTTTCTAGCATATCTACAATCTTTTTTATCTTCCCCTTTTGTTCTACTGTTATTTTTTCCATTCCTTTTTCTGTTGCGATCAAATAAAGTCCAGAACCAAGCATTAACACTGTAACTGTGAATCCAACAGCCGATTCTGATGGTATGCTCCTATTGTAAGGACAAATTCCTTCTGGTAGGGGACAATCCTTGTGGAGGGTTTGATTTATTACTAATATATTTTTTGTAAATGTATAGAGTACAATAAACATTATTATTGATAACACAATTATACCGATGCCTACTAGCTTCGCGTTTATTTGCATTACCTATTTCACCATATCTATATCAAAGCTTAGGTTTATAACTTCGCATTAATAGTGAATTTCCTACTACTGAAACGGAACTGAAGGCCATTGCAGCCGCGGCGAACATAGGACTTAATAACAGACCGAAAAACGGATACAATAGACCTGCTGCTATAGGTATTCCTGCAACATTGTAAGCGAATGCCCAGAATAGGTTTTGTTTAATTTTTTTGATGGTATATTTGCTGATGTCGATAGCCGTGACAACATCTCTTAGATCACCTTTTATTAATACAATTTGTCCTGTTTCCAAAGCAACATCTGTTCCGCTACCTATCGCTATACCTAAATCAGCTTTGGCAAGGGCAGGGGCGTCATTAATGCCATCACCAACCATGGCTACTTTTCTCCCCTCACTTTGCAACTCTTCGATTTGTTTCGCTTTATCCTCTGGTAAAACATTGGCTAAAACATCGCCAATTCCAACTTGTGATGCTATAGCTTTAGCTGTTCTTTCGTTGTCACCTGTTATCATTATTACTTTCTTTCCTAATTTTTGTAGTTCATTTACAGCTTCTTTGGCATATGGCTTAAGTGTGTCAGCTATGGCAATAACCCCAATTAATTTTTTATCATGAGCAACGTAGACAACTGTTTTTCCCTCATTTTCTAATTTTTGTGTAACATCTTCTGTTTTTTCAGTATTCATTTCGTTTTCTTTCATGAAAACTCTGTTGCCGACTAAGATATTTTTTCCCATATGGATAGTTTTGATCCCCTTTCCAGATATCGTATGATATTTGTTAGTTTCGCTTATCATAATTTTCCATTCTTTAGCTTTGTTTACAATTGCCTCGCCTAACGGATGTTCAGATCCTTTTTCAACTGTCGCTGCAATTCTCAATAAATCCTTTTCACTAACCCCTTTAATGGGAACTATGTTAGTGACTTCTGGTCTACCTTTTGTTAGGGTTCCAGTTTTGTCGAAAACTATAGTATCTACTTTGTGCGCAATCTCTAAAGCTTCACCACTTTTTATCAAGATTCCATTTTCAGCACCTTTTGTAGTGCCGACAAGTATAGCTGTGGGTGTAGCTAATCCTAAAGCGCAAGGACATGCAATTATCAGCACAGTGATTGCTGCTGTTAAAGCAAAAACGAAACTTTGATCTCCGATTAAGCGCCATCCTATGAAAGATAATATTGCAATTAAAATGACGGCAGGAACAAACCATCCTGAAACTTGGTCGGCTAGTTTTTGAATAGGCGCTTTAGTTGCTTGCGCTTCCTCAACATAGTGAATTATTTGGGCTAATGTTGTATCAGAACCGACTTTGGTCGCTTCTATTTTCAACAATCCAGATTTGTTTATTGTCGCTCCTATTACTTCATCGCCTTCTCTTTTTGTAACGGGCATACTTTCTCCTGTTACCATTGATTCATCTACAGCTGATTCTCCTTCCTTTACCTTGCCGTCAGTTGGAATCTTCTCGCCGGGTTTAACAATCATTATATCACCAGCCATAACTTCTTCAACAGGAATCTCAACTTCTTTCCCCTTTCTGACAACTGTGGCCATTTTTGGCTGCAGGTTCATCAGTTTTCTCAAAGATTCTGATGCTTTACCTTTGGCTATATTTTCAAGATATTTTCCAAGTAAAATCAGCGTTATTATCACAACTGCTGTATCGAAATATACATCATTACCGAAAGCATTAGGGTAGAATGTAGCCAGGGCACTGTAGAGCCAAGCTGCAGTCGTGCCTATAGCAATTAATGTGTCCATGTTTGCTGTTTTTGCTCTGAGGCCATCAATAGTTCCTTTGTAGAATCTCCACCCAGCAATGAATTGAATCGGTGTTGCTAGCAGAAATAGCAGAATATTTTTATTGACCGGGTACGCAATAAAATCTGTGAATGTTATTGTTAAAACTAAAGCAGAAACAACTACACCAAAAATTAGCATTCTCTTTAAATTCTTCAGTTCAACCTCAGGTTTTTCAAAAGTCAAGAGACAGTTTTCACTACAGAAATAATATGGCATTCCATTTCTTGTTGTTTTGAAAATGGCGTTTTTTTCATCAACATACATGCCACACACAGGATCTTTGGCCAAAGCTTCACCTCTTGCTCATGTCGCCTAAATATTTTTCTGGATCTCTTCCAAACTCAACAGCACACTTTGCACCGCAGAAGTAGACAGTTTTCCCTAGATAAATTCTCTGCCATTTTGTGTTTTCGTCAACTTGCATTTTACATATAGGATCTATGGCCAAAAAATCACCTCAATAATAATGTAACTAATAAAATAAAAAAGAAAATTGTGGGTCATTGTTTTTTAAGTATCCAATTATAGCTCCATGCAAACAATGCACCGTAAATTAAACCTAGAGCAAAGCTAGCTACTAGTGCAACCAGATAATTTATAGGGTTATTCCAAAACCCTGGGTACAAGAGATTCATGAAGCTAGGTTGCTTTAATAATCCGTGCCATAATACTCCTGTAATTGCTGTTAATACACCGAAAACTCCTGATGCCAATGCTGTTACTTTTATGTCTAGTTTATGTAATTTTTCTCCCATTAACAACATCCCCTCTTAGATCTCCTTTTAACTTTGTTCAAAGATTTCACCTCAATATATCTTATTTTGATATGTCTATTTATGTAATAAAGTTTATAAAGATTGCTGATATAGAATGTTTATGAAAGAAGTCAAAGTAACCAACCTAGTGAGGTTCTTTACGATGTTATTGCTAAATGAAGGACCGAAACATGGCTATGAAATAATGAAAGAAGTTGAAAAAAGACTAGGAAAAAAACCAAGTTCAGGACAAATATACCCGTTCTTAAATCAATTAGAAAAATCAAATTATATAGAATCGAAGGGTAGAGAAGAGCGTGATAAGAAGAAATATTATCTGACAAAAAATGGTAGAGTGTTCGCAAATAGCTTTTTAGTTAAATTTGACAGCATTGTTGATACTCTTGTTAAATCAAAATTAAAGATTTGTCCACACTGTAAATGTGAAATATATCGTGGAGGTTACGTTAAAACTAGTGGGGATAAAAAATTGACTTTTTGTTGCATAGATTGCGCTAAATCTTATAAAGAAAGGGGGTGAAAAGGAAATGAGTAAAAAAATTATGGCGGTTTGGCTTGCGGTTGAAAATTTAGAAAAGGCGATTTCATTCTATCGTGATAAACTAGGTTTGGAACTAAAAACAACCGAAGAAGGTTATGCGGATTTCAAGCTTGAAGGAACAGAGATTGCTTTAGGAACAAAGGAGTTGATTGAGAAAACAACTGGGCTGCCAATTTCTTTAACTGGTCCACGGCATCTTATTATTTCATGGGATGTTGTTCCAGATATAGATAAACTTTATGAAGAGTTAAAGACTAAAGGCATTCTGTTTTTAACCGAACCAAAAACTCAACCTTGGGGTCAACGTGTTGCCTATTTTTCTGATCCCGACGACCACATTTGGGAAATTTCAAGTTGGGTGAAAGAAGAGTGAAGAAGATCAAATTGCTTTCTTGTAAATGGAAAACGGAACTTTTTCCATTACCCCCATTTTATTTTGACGGAACAGTTTATAATCCTGTTCATTTTCCCACACCAGTTGAAGCATATAAACTAGGGTTTTTTTGGCAAACATTGAGATTTAAAGGTAAAATTTTGGGTATAAAATTTGAAAATAAGGGAACAACCTTGAGACCGAAGGTTAAACTCACTGTTTTTTCAGAAAGGCCTCTCACCAAAAAATTCCAAAAAGAGTTGGTTCAAGAATTAAACTATCGTTTTGAATTTAATCGCGATATCAGTGGATTTATGAAAAAATTTGCTAAAGACAAGTTTTTGGATCCAGTGATTAAACGAAGATTAGGTATGAGAAGTAAATGTGGTTTTAGCCTTTATGAGATGCTAATGATTTATATAGTTTTACAAAACGCCACGGTTCGACGCACTGTTCAGATGATAGAAGCAATGCTTAAAAAATATGGAACAATGGTGCGCTTTAACGGTAAAGAACTTTTTGTTATCTGGGAACCAGAAAGACTATTAAGGATTTCAGAAGAAGAATTGAGAAAGTTAAAGGTTGGGTATCGAGCGAAATTTTTTAAAAAAGTTTCACAAGATATTTTGAGTGGAAATTTTGATGAGACAAGATTGCGAAGATTGTCAAATGAAGAATTAAAGAAAAGACTTGTTAAGCTTTATGGGATTGGTCCTCATTCAGTTGAGAATCTGATGTGGGAAGTCTTCCATCGAGATGTTTTTTCGGTTTTGCCTGCTTGGGAAAGGAAAATTTATTCACGACTCCTTTTTGGTGAAAAATTAGTTTCAGAAAGAAAGATTTTAAACACAATTGTTCGACGTTGGGACGAGTATAAGAGATTTGCTGCCTTTTATCTTTGGACAGATTTATTCTGGCGCCACAAACAAACGCCAATAGAGTGGTTAGAAAAAGAAATAAGGTTATAATATTCTAAGAACTTTTGTCCCAATAATTTGCCTTTCTATATATTCTATATAATTCATCCACTTTCTTATGGTCTATATACCTGCCAAATGACTTGTGTGGTGTTAATCCTCCGCTAAAGCGCTTAGGAATATGCAATAATTCATGTATGAGCGTCTTCTCTTGTTCTTCCTTGTTAAGTTTGTCAAATCTATGTGATATTACCTCTATCACATAATGAGCTTTCACATTTAAAGCTTTCTGCCAAACTTGGGGGAAACTCCATATTCTTGCCAGAGCTCTAGATTTCGATCCATGACTTCGCATACAGAAAACTCTATCAAGATCAATATAATCTAAATTTAGTATTTTAACAATTCTAGCTATCTGATTTTGAATATCTGGAGCTGTCTCGAATTTCATAAAAATCTCTTAATTAATATATCTTGAATACAAGCTTTTAGCTTCTTTTTCATTTTTCACTCCTTTCACTATAACTCTACCGTCTTTGAATACTGAAATTTTCTTTTCATTAACATTGAAATGCAGCATATAGGCATTAACAATAATTTCTTTTACACCTTTTAACTTACCAGCAATTTTTTCAAATTTAGCTGGTTTGTTATCTAGTTTTACTTGGAAAGTATCAATGCCACACATTTTTGATACTTCAGTACCTCTTTTTCCCTCTAGAAATTCAAAATTTCTTTTACTGCAGCAGATACAGTCCCCTCTTTTTCTAACTTCTAACAACTCGAACTTATCTTGCCATAAGTCTGCTTTGAAAAATTTGTCAGAATAGTTTTTCTTTAGTATTATCTTCATAGTTTGGGTTACTTGCCTCCCGGCTATAAAAGGTGGTAGTGCATTTAGCACACCTCTTGTTTCACACGTATCTAAACTTCCACTAGCAGGCAAATCAGGAATAATACAACGTAAACATATTTTATCAGGAATAATGTTTAGACTGACACCTTCTGTTCCTACAACAGCGCCGTAAATCCATGGAATTTTATACTTGACTGAAAAATCATTCATTAGAAATCTCGCTTCTAAATTATCCGTGCCATCAATGAGGATATTAGCATTTTTTAACAATCTTTCTGCAGTTTTATGATTAAAGTCTTCTATGTGCGCTTCAATTTTAATTTCTGAATTGATATCTTCGAGATGTTGCTTTGCTGATATAGCTTTCGGAGTATCTATATCTTCTTCTGTGTACAGTGTTTGTCTCTGCAGGTTGCTAAGTTCGACATAATCTCTGTCTATTAAGACTAAGTTTCCTATACCAGCTCTTACTAATAATTCTGATGAGTGGCTACCTAATGCTCCTAATCCAATTACTGCTACTTTGGATTTTGAAAGCTTCGATTGATCCTTTCCAATCTCTTTCAACACGATTTGACGCGAGTATCTGCTGTTCACAACAAAAATTCTGAAAAAGAAAGATTTATAAACATAAGAAATAAAAGTTTGCAAGTTAAAATAATAGTTAATTACAAGAGGACTACAGCGAAGATATGTTAATATCACGTTCGAAAACATGCAGCCATGGAGTTGGAATTGATTCCTTGGAGAATTTTTTTGTGGAAGATTTTAATTTAATTTCTTTAATTTTCTTTATGAAGGGTGTTAGCGATCAATAATTCTGACGGTGTTTATAAAAGATGAGCGAGAACTTAGAACCTCCACCATTAAAAAATGGGATGAAAACCCTCGTTAGAAATAAAATAAAGCTAGTCGGTATAGCATATAGCAAGGCAGAAAGAGAGTATTTTCCTACTGAAGAAGCATTCATATCTGAGCAAGAAGTGTTTGAACGTGCTAAAGCTCTTCAAAAAATTCTGAGAAGGATGGGATTTGAATCCAAACTATATCCAGGAGATCAATCGTTAATGACGAAAATCCAAGAAGATGATCCAGATTTAGTTCTCAATTTAGTAGATTCAGTTAGAGGTGTAGAAATATTAAATACCTGTATCCCTGCTGTTTTAGATTTGGTTCAAATTCCTTATACCGGTAGTGGTATGTATGCTCTCACATTATCGAATAATAAGGTCCTAGTTAAAGAGTTATTAGAGGCTCATGATATACCGACACCAAAATATCAATTAATAAGACATCCAAATGAACCTATTTCGAAGAGGCTGAAATACCCTTTGATAACAAAGCTGAACAATTATCACGGTGGAGTTGGAATAACAAATGATGCAATTAGTGATAATAAAAAACATCTAAGAAAAAGATTGCGATATTTGATTAACACTTATAATTGTCCTGTAGTTGTGGAAGAATTTATACAAGGGAAGGAATTGTCTGTTATTGTTTTGGAGGGTAGAAAGGATACAGTATACATTGGTGAGAAAATTTTTAAAGAGACAAAAAAGAGAAAATATGATTTCTGCAGTTTTGATGCCACTTGGCTCGAACCTGATGCTTATGATTATATTAAATTCAAGAACAATGGAAAGCTTGCTAAATTAGCTAGAAAAGCTTTTGATCTATTAGGAATGGCTGATTATGCTAAGTTTGACGTGAGGATTGATGATAAGAAAAGAATTTTTTTCATTGATTGCAATCCAAATCCTGCATTAGGACCCAAGAATTGTGAATGCGCAATTGGCAGCATAACTCATCTTTATAATATTCCATTCACAAGAGTTTTCTCTAAAATTATGGCAAGCGCATTATCAACTAGCAACAAATACGCGTGATTAGACCCGAGTGATTTAGAAAAAAATTCACAAAAGTTTTTTATATTACAAATGATAATTTCTATATAATATAAAAAAGATTTTTAAAAAATGTTAGAAGTAAAGTCATCTTTAACAAAAAATGGAATTAATACGAAAGTATTAAATGGAAAATATTTTGTTAGATATGATGCTAAATATTGGCAGAATTATTCCCAGAAGATGAAAGGATTTTTCTTAGATAATATGTCATTCATGCAAACATTCCATTTACCTTTATTCTTTGATGATAATAAAATTAAGTTCAATACTGCTGATCCGTTTACAAAACCATGGATTTATGAGATAATAACAAAATATATACCATATTCTGCTGATGCTGATAAAGTGTCTACCTCACAATTTTTGGTGAAATTTCTTGATTTAGCACTTGAGTTTAATAATCAAGAATTGAAGTTACCTGAAACTAACTTTGAACCAGACGAAAGAGCGTTGATTAACTTCACTTTTGGTAAGGAGAGCTTGGTTACGTTAGGTTTATGCGATGAGATTGGCTTGGGAAATGATTTGGTATACTTTGAACTTCCCACTTCTCCCATTGAAACAAAGCTAAAGAGAAGATATTCTGTTCTGTTTTCAAGAAAATTCAATAAAAACATAATTACAGTATCTGGTAATGCGTATGATCTCTGTGACGCTACTAATTTCGGGAAACCTCAAACTGAATGGGGGTATGGTATTGAACTTACTCTCTATGCACTTCAATGCTTACCTATTATTAGTGAAGAAAGAACTAAATTCCTTGTGTTTGGCAATGAAAAAAGTTGTGATAATTTTTATGTAAATTCAGAAGGCTATAAGTCATATCCTGTTTTTGAACAGTCAAGTGAATGGACACTAGAACTAAGTAATATGATGAAGATAATTACAAGTGGAAGAGCTAGTGTTTTTAGTTTAGTGGAGCCTATAAATGAGTTGGCTGTAATTAAGATATTGCACAATAGATACAATGATTTTGGGAGTTTTCAATTTTCATGCTTCCCGGATAATCATCCGTCGCCATTAGGGGATGCTTGGTGCCATATGTGCACTAAATGTGCTAGAATATATGTTTTCTTGAAGGCAATTGGTGTTGATGTTGCGAAGGTGGGATTTAAAGAAAATTTATTTGGAAAAAAATATACGCCGATGTTTCCTATTTTTAATGGAACTATAAAACATGGCATTCCTTATGATGATAGCGGATTGAATAGAGATGAACTGATATTCGCGTTTTATTTGGCTTATAGAAATGGCGAGACGGGTTCTGCTATTGAGTTATTTAAGAAGAAATATTTGGAGGAAGCAAAGCAAAGAGAGGACGAATTAAATAAAGAATTTTTCGGAGTT
>CAYJVB010000010.1:9457-27996 GCA_964373575.1 uncultured archaeon
TTTGATTCGAAGACTATGCCAAAGAATATTCGAAGCAAGGTTGTAAGTATTTTTAGAGAAGAATTAAATGGAAGGACGTAATTCTCACTTTTTCGGAGTTTTTGATTCGAAGACTATGCCAAAGAATATTCGAAGCAAGGTTGTAAGTATTTTTATTATCTACTTTCTCCCATATTGTATTTTCTTCTAATTTCATTAACTATGGGTGTTATATCAATGCCAAGGTGACGTGCGTCTGTTTTAGCTGTATCAATATATTTTTGATGCATTACTCCAGGATCATCAAGTGCTATTTCAAGAGCTTTTATCAAATATGCTCTTTCAGCAGCTTTTAAGAAATCAGGAATAAACTTATACCTTTCAACTAAATCAGGAAAAGAACAACCCCACTCCAAATACCAAATTCCCATGTCATATTCAACCTGACGTGCTTCTGAACCAAAATATTGTTTAAGTAGTCTATGAATTCCTGTCATATCTATCGGTATTTTATTTTCAATATATTCTCTAACATTTCCGCCTGAAAAATTGACCATATTATTCATCAACTCTAGTTTGCTTTATGCTCTTGGTTATTTAAAGCTTTTGTTTTATTGTATACTTGTTAGTGGTAACTATTTTGTCAAACTCACTTCTTCAAAAATCTCCCTAAAATTATTTCTTCATCTACTCTCTTATAATTCATGATTTCTTCTTGCTTAAACCAAATCGAAATCTCACGTTTAGCCTCACTTACATCTGAAGAAGCATGAATCAAATTCACTCCAGCCCTACCCATTATATTTCCTAAAGCTAAAGAATCACTGGTTAAATCACCTCTTATGGTGCCTGGAGCAGCATTGTAAGGATCTGTATAACCTACTATATCTCTCACTTTCTTAACAGCCCCGTTACCTTCCACTACCATGGATACTACAGGACCAGCTAAAATAAACTCTATAAGCCAGTTTTTGATTGTTTTACCTATTTTCGCCAAATCTGTCGTTCCAAAGGTCTTTTTTACATCCAATCCTAACTCTTCATATGCTTTAATTGTCTTTTTTCCAATGGTTTCGAACCACGAATTTTCACTTGGGTAAAACCTCTCTACTTGTTCTCTCTTTGCTGGAACCATTTTGATTGCGATAATCTTCAATCCAGGACGCTCAATCCTCCTTATTATCTCACCAATCAATCCCCTCTGCACACCATCTGGTTTAATCATGAGAAATGTCCTCTCTATCGTCTTTTCAACCATGTGGCTATCACCTTCAATATTCTATCACCTTCATTATTCAAATATTTGATACCAACAGGACGGTAGAAGCCTCACTTTCATATTTATGGCCTCACTGCTAATACATTATTATGGACTATAACCCAAGGAACATCGGTATTGCCTTACTTATAGTATTTGGCGTAATAGCGCTAGCCTATGAAATGTATGAAGACGGCTTACTTGGACTCTATGGATACAATATCAAGAACTTCCTAGAAAAATACAGGAAAAAGCTCTAGACCCTCTATTTGCCTTATAAAGCCTCTCTCCTGCGTTTCTACTCACACCCTAGGGTTGTGGCTCGTTTTTCAATTTAACTCTCACTTTTTGAGTGATTTTAATATCATATAAAATGAAATATACTTTTTACTATATAATTGGTTGTCGTTCATGCAGAATTCTATTCTAAAATATATATTTTACTATACAATTGAATTAATATTGTAATAATATATTGTATATTCTACTATATAATTTTTGATAAAAATGCCCCTATGGAAGCATATTTTTGAAGTTGGTGAGCAGGGTATTTTGGAAGTAATATTGCTATAGAAACGTAGGGCTCCTAAGCCTCGTTTTCGGCTATTTTAGCGTCTTTTAATTTAGGTTCTAAAACTAGACGAATTCCTCTTTCCAATCTCCTCAGCGCATTTGGAAAATCCATACTGAGATAATAGAATGAGAAATCTTTGTTTATTAGGCCAATTTGTCTTAACCGCTTAAGCACCTTGAAAAAAGTGGGTTTACTGACTTTGCTATTACCGAATATTTTGTGCATATTCTCCTCGTAGATACCGTATTGTTGCCTGCCTTTTTCCTCGCTATATTTACCGTTTTCTAACATACCTCTCAAAATTAGACTTCCTACCTTTGCTTGGCTCGGAGTTTTGAATATTATCATCATTAAGTCTTCTATTTTGGATCTTTGAGTTATATCCCAATGCTTGAAGTCTATCATAAACAATAATATTTACACAGCTGGCTATAAGGTTAACTATCTTTAGGTCGCATTGGGACAAAACTAGTAAGTCTTCGTTCTAACGGTAGATATTTAAGATTTAATCTCGTATTCAATAACCATATGGTAAACAGAGACTACGGCGGGAGCAAGAAACAGAGAAATCCTCCTTTTGAGTTTACAGTAGCGGAGAAATATTATAGAGTGATAGAAGTCAAGAGTTCGAGACACGGGAGACATTTTTCTCTATACGAAGGTGCTAGTAAAAAACGGCTTCTCGAGTTTGGAGAAGCCGGAGATGTTGTTGATTTTTTAAGAGAAAAATATGCGGATTTTGATGAAAAAATGCTGGATCTTGACTTAACTGAATATATAGGAAGGCTATCAAACTAATTAAATAAACTAAAGTGTTTAATAGGTTAACTATAAGCTTAACTTAAGGTATATTTTCTAGAGAAGCTACTGTTAATTGCTCAAAAATAAGATTCTTTACTGTAAATACTTTCGTTAACCCTATCTGGTAACTCAGACAAATCTGGCAAATGATCTCCATCACATGCCATAGATTATTAGAAGTAGTCATGGAACATTGGAACAAATTATTTTTTAGCCTTCTTCTCAGGCTCTCTAACCCTGTTTAACTTCATTAAAACGCCTTCTATGGAATGTGCTAAATCCATGCCGTCTTCTGTTAATTCAATTATTTTTATCCTGCCTTGTTTTTTGAACGATAGAAGGCCTAAACTCTGAAGTTCGTCTAATAGTTTTACAACATGAGAATAAGTGCAGTCAACATCTTTGGAAATTTGAGTTGCGTATTTAGGGCCTTGTTTCAAAGTAATGAGTATTTTAACAGGTTTTAGACGCAGAAAAAGCTTTGTCATATAAGTTTCGTTGACGACCATATGTATCTAAAAATATTTGATTTATGATATATTTATATGTTTTGGTCTTTGAATTAAAATAAATATATTCATAAATAATGTTTTTTATTATTATGTTATTATTTATAGTTTTTAGTATATAATTAGAATTTAATTAAAATAAAATATATATTAAAATATATAGATTAAATTAGAATTCACACTATTTCCAACAAAGTGTGAGTTGGAGGAGGATTATCATAATTTATCACTGCGCAATACTAAATTGCGGAGGGAATCAAATTCGCCTTAAAAAGGTCTCTCGCTTGATTCTAGGGTCGGGACGTCTTCTAATAAAAGTCCAGGATTGAAGTAGGCTGGAAAGCGACCTTTCAAATATTCTTTAACTCTTCTAACTCTTTCTAAATCACAGTACCCTACTGCATCTGAATTAGTGTAAAACCTATATGGTGCTTTCACCCTTGGTTCATCGTTTCTGACGGTCTTGTGCGATTGAATACTCTCTCTATGGAATTCATCAACTGCATAGAATTCAACAACTGAAACATCAGATTTTCTTACATAATTATGTGAACCAAACGCTGTATCTAATTTACAGTCTGGTCCTGTAATTGCATAATCCTGCCCCCTTGTCTTAAATCTTGTGTACCTCGGTAGTCCTGAAATATCTCCTTCGTCTAGATCATTTGGCAAATCAGCTAATAACTGAAATTCATCTGCAAAAACTTCATACTCTCTGTTTATGATTCCGATTAAATAGCCTCTTGGAGCAAATCGACCTATTGCCTCATCTAGTCTAACAAAATCATAACCGTCACGTTTTAATTCAACTCTATATTCATTCTTCAATCTACTCAAGAAACTTGCACCGGTAAGTAAAGGAGAAAATTGAAATATACTGTTTCTTTTCATATTGCTACTTAATAGTAATATCAATATTTAAGCTTTTGTATTCTTTTGTGGTTATGTTAAAATTGATGCAGACAGATGTCTAAATATTCATAAGGCATAATTATGTTGAGAAAATGAAGGCCCTCACATTCATTTTTGTAACTGTACTGCTTAGTTTTCAAGTCAGTAATGCCAGTGTAATTATGACTGAAATAATGTACGATCCTGTTCAAGATGACAACTACAATGAATGGATAGAGATTTACAATCCAACCGATGAAAGCATAAGCCTTGAAGGATGGAAACTTTGCAACAATCAGATATTAGCTGGCTATGTAGATAGAAACGGTCAAATTGTGTTCAATGACACTTTTCTAATTCCTTCAAATGGATATGGAATAATAACAGATGGAGGAACAGGTACGGAGGTTTATGTTAATTTTAAGGTTTCCGGAACAGCTTTACATGTAGACGCTTCTAGTTTATGTGGGGGATTAAGTAATAGTGGGAAATCTTTGCAACTTTACAATGGCTCTCAACTTGTTGAAAAAATCACTTATTCTAATTCTTTAGGAGCTAATAATGATGGTAACAGCTTACAAAAAGTAAACAATAATTGGATTCCCTGTATTCCAACACTAGGTCTTCCGAATTGTGTTGGTTCTCAAACTACAACACCCACTACTACTACCTTATCCGATCAGACTACCACAACTATTCTATCTACTCCTGTAAACACGCCAACTAACCAACAAAATACATGTGATTTATCTCTTGTTGTATCGACAGATCAGATTATCTATAATGCAGATACAGCTTTGGAATACAAAATCATTGTAGAGGATGTAAATTGTCAAAACTTCAATCATAATTTTAAAATTGAACACTGGATAGAAGATTTATATGGAAATATTACAAAAGAAAGTAAAACATCAGAAGACGATCTAATTTGCAAGAAAACCAAAACATTTCAATGGACTCCTAAGAATTTGATCGGATCAGAAGGATACCTGATAAAAGCAAAGATTACTGATGTTGGTTGTGTGGATTTAAATTCAACAAACAACGAAAATTCGAATTTAATAGTTGTAAAAGGGAACCAAACAGAAACCACATCATCTACGGCTATTACAACGCCGCTTATCGTAACGACGACACAAAAAACTTCTGACAATATACAAAAATCCACTACAACTAACCAAAAATCCTCAACAACTATCAAAATAGAACCTAAGAAAATTACCGGAAAAACTGTAGGATTTTTCGGTAAAATATATGACTTTTTCAAATCGTTGTTTTCATGGTTTAGAAGATAGCATAATTAACTTTCCTAACTAAATTTCTATAGTGATTACAATAACATTCCTTGGAACAGTTTCCGGAATACCTAGTTTAGACAGGAATCATCCAGCTATTGCAATGGAATATTTTTCTAACTACAGAGATGTATTGCTATTTGATTGTGGTGAGGGAACGCAAAAACAGTTAATGAAATCAGGAATCAGTTTTATGCAGATAAGTAAAATTTTTATTACGCACTGGCATGCTGATCATTTCGCGGGTTTAATTCCAATGTTACAGACAATGAACCTAGAGAAAAGAAAAACCCCGCTTACAATTTATGGACCTGAGGCTGAGAGATTTGTTTCTAATATACTTGATTTAGGATATTTTGGCATAAGATTTCCTATAAAAGCTGTTAATTTGGAGTTTGAAGGAAATAAGATTTCGGTGGTCCATGATGACGAGGAATATCAGATCCTGTCAATACCTGCATATCATACCGTTCCAGCTGTTGCTTTTTGTTTTAAGGAAAAAGATAAGTGGAATTTAGATGAAGATAAAATGAAAAATCTTGGATTAAAGAGAGGACCGTGGCTAAAAGAATTAAAGAAAACAGGAAAACTCGAATGGAAAGAAAAAACTATTAAATTAGAGGATGTTGGTTATGTTAAGAAAGGATTAAAGGTTGTATATTCTGGTGATACAAAACCTCATAAAAATATTTTGAAGTTGTCTAGAGACGCTGATGTGTTGATACATGATGGAACATTCTTGGAAGAGGATATCGGGGAAAAATCACATACTGATGTAAAACAGGCCGCTATTTTGGCAAAGAAGGCCAATGTAAAAAAATTGATTTTAACGCATATAAGCAGGAGATATACTGATATAAAAGAATTTGAAGATGAAGCTAGGGAAATTTTTAAGAATACAATTGTCGCTAAAGATATGATGAAAGTTCAGTTCAAGCAAGAATAATGAAATAAGTGATTTGTTATGCGAGTCAATATTATTAGTAGACTGATGAAAAGTATAATTTTATTATTTTTAACTACTTTGATAATAAATACAGTTTTTGCTCAAGAAAATTTATCAGTAGAAAAAATAAATCAATTGTTTGAAAATATAAATAAACATAGTGAAAATAAGGCAAATTTAGTTCTACTTTTTATAATATTAATAGCTTCTCTATATTATTTATCAAAATTCAGAGAAATGGCTGATTTTCAACGCACAAATGCGAAAATTTCCGGATATATTTTTTTGATATTAGCTTTTATCTTGTTTACATTATCTTTCATTAATTTTTTCAATTTGAAATTTTTCGTTTTGTCGTTATTATCGTTTGTTTTAGGAGTAGTGTTTATAAAAATAACATCTAAATCACAAAAGAAATCTAAAAAGTAACTCATTCATTTCTTTCCCCTGGTCTTTTCAACACTTTCCTTAATGTCTCTTAGCGTTCCTAGTACTTCAGTTATCATTTTTTCTGCGTTCACATTAACTTTGTAATCAAGTTCGGTTCTTATTTCACTTCTTTCAGTGATTCTATTTTGCGATATCAAAATGAATGTTGATAGAAATATCGCTTCTAATGATACTATCATTGTCAGCAGACCAAATGGAAATGGGTCGAAGGGCTTAATTGGTGTTTTATCGAAATTAATTGTTACCCAAATGGCAAACCAGATGATATGTAAATACACAAAAAACATGCTACCTGAGAATCTTGTTATAGTATCAGCAAATTTCTCAATAATTGTTGATTCTCTTTCAAATACAGTATTCGGATTTCTTGATATGAAATTAACTTTCTCCGACCTTCTTATCCAAGAGTTTCTCGTGTTTTTTCCGTAACAAATATCACATGCAGGCAATCTTTCATCCTTCATTATTACTAATAAATCACCGCAAGTCGTGCATTCATATAGTCCGTTATCTTCTGCTTTTTCACCAATCCTATGTTTCTTTGATATTGGCTTCTTGATTTCATCATATTTTTTTATTCCTTCAGATAAAATTTCGCTAGCAAATTTTCTGAAACCTTTAACATCTTTTTTCATAGAACATAATTATGGTTTTAGAGCTAATTAATTTTTTCTTTTTCGTCTATATTACAAAAAATTTGGATATTTTGATATGCTCCGACGGGGATTTGAACCCCAATTACAGCCTTTCTTCTAGTACCGCAGGGCTGTGTCCTATCCAGGTTAGACTATCGGAGCATTGTCATAAAAGATTATAAACTTTTAATTCTAATAGTCAATACTGTATAAATTCAAGGTGTAATGCTTTGCCGAGGAAAAAACATACAGAAGAAGAGGTAGAAGAAATGAAATGTACAAGCTGTGGAACTAATCTATTGGGAGATGAGAAATTCGTAAAATTTAAATGTCCCAGCTGCAGTGAAGTAGAGATATTTAGATGCTCCAAATGTAAAAGACTGTCCAACATATATAAATGTAATAAATGTGGTTTTGAAGGACCGTGATGCTATGGCAACTGTAATTGTTACTTATAGAATTATGCCGGACGGCCCTGATACAGATTTAAACTATATAGAAAAAGAATTAAAGAAAAAATTTGGTTTTGAAAGAATTGAGGAAATTCCAATCGCTTTTGGTATAGTCTCAATAAGTGCAATCAAAGTTATTCCCGAAATTGAGGGAGAGGCTGATAAATTGTCTGAAGAAATTGAACGAATAAAAGGGGTTCAATCAGTTGAAATAGTAAGCATGACAAGAGGGTTATAAAAATAAGTTTGTTAACTTTATTTGGTAATACAATAACCAAAGAAGATTAGACCGATATAAACAATTTATGCTTATCTATGTCTTTTAATTCATCAATTATTCTTTTTTTGATCATCTTTTTTGGGTCAGGTAACATTTCTACTCTTTTTTTCAAATCATTAAAATTTTCAAATGGTTTTTCTTTTCTCGCTTTTATAATGTCCCACATATGTTTTTTTCCTATACCTTGAAGAAGTTCCATCGAATGTAATCTTGTAGTTAATGGTCCCGCTTTATTGAAAAAATCTAAAAATCTCTTTTCATTTTCTTCAATTATTTTGTCAATAACGAATTCTAACTCTTGTTTTGCAAATCCCGTAAGCTCATCATATTTTATCCTACCCTTTATCAATTTTACTTTATCCCATTTTCCTTCTCCTATATACAGGAGGTCACCGGTTTTTGCTGTCATCTCAGGTTTTAAGACAATTTCTAGTAAGTTCAAATATTTGTTACCGATGCTTTGGACTATAGGTTCACTTCTTCTAGTCATTGCATGTCCTGTTGGAAGAAAATCCAGTACTATAACATGTTCATCTTTCATAGGAACTAGCCTCATACTATTCAAGTTTTTTGACAGTAGTCAAAATTTGATTCTTCTCTTCATCTGTAATATTTTTGTAATCCTTCTCTAGGATTACTCTTAAATCATCTCTGTCTTTAGGTAAAAGATTAATAATGCTCATTATTTGCCTTTCAGTTAGTTTTTGAACTCCTTTTAGATCTTCTAATAAGCCCTTTGCTTTCTTATCGGTTATAGTATTGAATTTTTTTAAATGTTCTAGTGCGTTTTTTTGTTCGTAACCTAATTCTTTTTCTTTAGACCTTTCTTTAAGTATTTCGCTCGCTTCAGCATTTGTAATAAGTCTTTCTTTCAAAATTTCATCAACCATCTAAATCGCCTTCAAATGTTCTGGTCTGGAAATAATTTTTTTTTCTTTGTTCCCATCTTTTATAGTTATTATATATGAAAAACCCCTTTTATCTGTTACCATTCCGGTTTTACCGATAAATCTTTTGAATGGTCTACCTTTAGGACTTGAGGGTGCTGGATGAATTACAACCTTTGCTCCAATTTTGAACTCTTGCAAAAACTTAGTAATAGCAGATCTTTCTCTTACCCTTCTTCTTAACAGGCTCCGTGTTTTCCTTCTAGGACCTTTCGATTTTGTCGGCATTTTGATCACTCATGTATCTTTATAACATCCAATTCAATATTTTTAACCTTGTTGTTTAACATGTCTTGAATATTTGGTTGTGTTCTACCATTATCACCATGTATTAGCTCTTTTATATATAAACCAGCTTGAGTTTTCATGGTAATTTCTAGGGTTCTTTTATTTTGAAGCTTAAACTTTAATTCTTTTACAAACCTTTTCCTCATCTTGTCTACTCTTCTTTGTAAAACCCTTGTAGGTGTTTGTTGCATTATGGGTCTACCAATCAATTCTTTAATTATTTCTACATTTTCTAACGATTTTTCAAACCTCACTATCGCTCTATAAGTCTTGTCATGTCTTACTGCTTTGAGATGCTTGACTATCCTCCTGTCAACTATTTTTAAGTCTTTAACTCTTGCTTTCTTTGAAATATTTATTTCCTTCTTCGCTGATATCAGATTGATTTTTCTTTTTTTTGGATTAACTAGTTCTATTACAAAAGGTCGCCACGCGAAGCATCTTACATTGACGTCCTCACGACCTTCGCCATGAAAACTTGTACCTTCCGGTTTTGTTTGTTTTACTAATGATTTTGCAATAATGTCTTGCACAGAGGTTTTGTAGATTCTAGTTTTCCACCTCGTTTGGGGCATATTTCTAACAAGTTTTTGATACCGCCCAAAGATAAAAATTGATCTTATATCGAATTTTACAGAATCTGTTTTAAAATCATAAAGAATTGTTATGTGGGCAGATTTTCTATCGAGTTTTTTACCTGTTTGTCTCTCAATCCCCTTTCCTATTTCTCTATTTATTTCAGTTCTAATTGATTCAGCCCAATCGGCTCCAACCTTTTCCCATAAGTCCTGTTCCTTGTTCAATATTTCATCAGGCAGATTAGAACCTACTAGAAAAGTTTCATATCCATATTTTTTAAGTTCTCTTAAAATTGGTTTTATTTTTTTTTTAATTTCATCAAAAATGTTTTCGCATATAGAACATTTAACAGGTTTTTTGGGTTTAATTTTTTCGTTTCTAAATTGTATACCAAATAGATTGCTTTCTTCAATTTTTATTTTTTCTCCTGCATCAATTTTCATTGCTAACAAGCTTCTTACAATTTTCCCTCTTTCTTCATTCGTAGTTCCTGTTAAAAGACTAGAATAATTTCTACCTAGACAATGATCGCATACATATTTTTTTTTGAGAATTTCAATAGCCTTTTCTATCATGTCCATAATTATCACTTAGAATTTTAGTCCAAATTTTTTAGCTAAATTTGCAAGACCACCGCGTTTCATTCCCTTTAATCCACCCATTTTTTTCATCATTTTCTTTGATAATTCATACTGTTTTAATAAATCCCTAACGTCTTTTTCACTTGTTCCTGAACCTTTGGCAATTCTTTTTATTCTTGAAGCGTGAATAATTTCAGAATTTTCTCTTTCTTTTTTTGTCATACTGTTTATTATATGTTTGTATTTTTTTAGTTTCTCCTCTTGAATGGTCATCATTCCCTCAGGTATTTTAAGCTTGAAACCGGGGATCATTTCCATTACTGAACTAAGTGATCCCATTTTCTGAACGCTGGCAATCTGTTCATAGAAATCTTTCAGTGTGAATCTACCTTCTATTATTTTTTCAACATCTTCTTTTTTGAATTCCGCTTCTTTGACCTTTTCAATTAATGTTTGCAAGTCCCCTAATCCCAACATTCTAGAAACAAACCTTATAGGATCATATTGTTCTAGCTCGTCTAATTTTTCTCCTAGACCTATAAATTTTACTTTTGCTCCTGTAGCATTACAAGATGATAATGCAGCACCACCCTTTGCTGTTCCGTCCATTTTCGTTACCATGACTCCTGTTATACCCACTAATTTATCAAATTCTTCTGATTGTTTTCCTGCAGTTCTTCCTAAATCTGCTGGTATAACTAATAGAACCTCGTCCGGGTTAAATAATTTTCCTAATTTTTTTAGTTCATCTGCCAACTCTTTATCCAGTGCATCTCTCCCTGCTGTATCAACGAGGATAATGTCGTATTTTTGAAATTTTGCAAGGCCATCTTTAATTGCTTTGTAGGGATCTTTTTTGTCATCAATGTGTACGGGTATGTGGAGTTTATCTCCTAATTGCTGTAATTGTTGAGGAGCAGCTGGTCTGTGATAATCGCACGCTATCAGCGATGGTTTCAAACCTTGTTTTTGGAAGTATTTTGCTAATTTGGCTGTGGTTGTTGTATTATGAACTATTATACCATCTGCAATAAAACTGTGTGTTCCTTCTACTGTAAAATCATAAAGATTTTCTGGAAATTCATGTAATTTAGTTATTGTTCTTACTCTAGACCAACAAACATCAGAAATAGCTAATTTTTCTAAATAATCTATTTTTTCTAATCTACCTTTTTGATTAAGTAATTCAAACCCTTCTTGCGTTAGTTGTAATAAGCTTCCATTCTTTTCTATTAACCCATATTTTATTAACTGTTGCACTGATCCATTAATTGATTGGTAAGAAAACTCTTGATAAGTATCTAAATTTTTAATAGCCGATAAGAATTTGAAAATAAAACCAACTTTCTCTCTATACAATTTACACAGTTTAAACAAACTTTCTCTAGAAATAAGACCCATCCTTTCATATTGACCATAACTGTTAACAAACTTTTGTATTTCTCCAATTGAAAAACCTAGTTGCATTCTTGTTTCGTATAATACTCCGGCTAATGGTATCATATCTTGTTTGCCGCAACCTTGTAATATCCCAATGTTAGAATAGTCGTTTACTTTATCTTGTTTGTACTTAATCTCGAAGCCTATCTTGTGAGCATAAATTTCTGCATATCTTGCCCTTATGTCCAGTTTCCAGTAATCTTTATTTTTAACATTCTTTTTCGAGATGGAAGAAAAAATTCCAAATCTTAATAGAAGTAATTGAATTTGACGTATAGCAATATTACTTTCAGAGGATAATTCTATTTCTCTTGTATGTTTTGAGGGACTGGCATCACAATCAAAATAGGCTTTAATGAAGTGTCTTATTATCTCGTTATCAGACATGAGAATCTGTGTTGGAATTTTTAAGTTTCTGCCTTTTCGACCGATTTCTATTCCAAAAATTTTACTTACAGTAAGCACTAGAGTTTTTGAAATAATTCTTGTCGTGTACATCTTTCTTGTTCTGATATCTCTTTTTATTTTTGTGTCTAATCCAAATAAGATCTTTGCTAAAAATCTAACTCTTTCGATTATTTCTGAATTTTCGCTTACTATTTCTACATAACTCTTATCTAGATGTCCATCACCAAAAACATATCCAAGAAATTCTGCGAATTCCTGTGTAAAATATAACGGAAAATTTATGTATTTCTTACTGTTTTTGTATCTAATTAATATAAATGGATCTCTCGTATTTTCTAACAATATTATCGGTACAATACCGTTTTTTAATTTTGTAGTTAGTGTGCAATAATTTTGTTTAAACTTCAGCATTTTGTGCGTATGTTTTATACTCTTGTTGATTTTAAATTTTTTATTAACCTTTACTTCAATATTCAAATTTCTTAACTCATTAAATAAATTTATGTGACTATTCTTAGTTTTATAAGTTCTAGGTATAGCAATAAAATCATCTTCATTTAACTCTTTGGCCTTAATTTGCTTAAATTCCCCATTTCTTAAAACAAAAAAAGGATGTTCTGTAGTAATTTTGGTAGAAAAACTATTCCCGTTGTCTATATAAATTTCCAACAGCTTTTTACCCTTTAATTTCCACAAATGTGTTATTTTCTTATTTTCAATTCTAAATGTTTCAGGATTAAATGATGGTATAATTATGTTCTTGCTTGATACATCCGCAACTATGTCATCATTATGAAATTCTTCAATTGAATTCATAGAAAACTCTGCATAAATATCTTCAGCTTTCATTATGCGACCATCTGATAAAGGAATTAAACTCTTTGGATGTACACATTTACCACTACCAAAAAGACCTACCAACATAACTCTTTTCTTACCTAGTAACTCTGATTTTTCCTTACCTAGCAGGTTTGTTATTTCTTCATATACAACTTTCATTGTATGTTCTCTCAATGTAAATCCTGGAGCTATCTCCTCTTTCAGACATCTTTCTCTAATTTTCTGCGATAAGTCGTAAACCAGTTTTACGTCGACATCAGCTTGTAAAAGAATTTTCTGAAGTCCTTTAACTAAATCTTCCACAGCTTCTCGGTCAATATTTGACCTACCCAATACTTTATCCACTAATTCTGTGATTTTTTTCCCGAAATCTAGCATAATACCTAAGATAAATGATTGGTAATTCTTAAATATTAGATGATTTCTAACTGTAGAACTGTATTTTATTCTTTATTTATTGAACCGTCTGGGTTTTGAAGTAATCTTGGAGTATCGAAGCAGCCAACATCTTTAATTTGTATTAAGTCTTAAGGATCACTATATTAGTAAATCTAGGGTTCATTCTGGCGTTCAATATCATTTAAATACACACGAATAATAATAAATCAATGATGTAAATAACAAGAGAGTTTCATATTATTATCGAAGAAGGTGAAGACGGATACCTAATTTCGGATGTAATTGAATTACCCGGTTGCCATACTCAAGCGAAAAACTTAGATGAACTGATAAAAAGAACAAAAGAAGCTATATCATTGTATCTTAAATATGAGAAAGAAATTCCAACAAAGAAATTCGTGGGTGTACAGAAAGTTGCAGTAAATTGATAGAGGGTTGTTAAATAAAATTATAAAGAAAGATTTATTGATTAGTAGGGAAGAGTTTATGAGATATGTCTGATTCACTTCCATACACATACCCTAACAAGTACTGTTTTTATTGAGCCGTCTGGATTTTGGAGCAATCTTGGAGTATCGAAACAGCCAACCTCCCCAGCTTCTTCTCTTGAAGCCTTTGAGTTTCCCAAAGCTACTGTTATGTTTAATGAAGTTGTATTTACAATAACTTTACTTGTGCTGGGATCTGTAACTTCAGTTCTCACGATGTAATTTCCTATCGCGTTTGGTGCATTGAATATACATTCGTATCTCCCACTTGCATTTGTTGTCCCGGAACATTTCTGAGTCGAATCAACCTTCACTAGAACGGTTCCACTTGATATAACAGTCGAATCATTCCTTCTTCCTAGTATAGATATATTCACGGGTTCGTTCCAAATAAATTCAGTAGCATTTACATTTACTTCTATTGTGCCGTTTTGGAATGTTAAGAATTGTTTTGTTGAACTTATATTCAGAGCGTTATCAGTATCTAGGGCTGAACATTGTGATGTATAGTTGCCTAATGGAGAGGTTGTGTTAAGGTTGTAATCTCTGTAGAATACATTTCCGTCTCTTGTTGTAATAGTGACATTATCCCAAACGCCGTTCGAATCTTTTATTGAAACATTTACTGTCAAACTTCCAGCAGCTGTTTCTACATCTGTAACTGTACAATTTATTCTTATGTCGTTAGGAACTTCAACCTCATCGGCTGTTACGTTTGTTGTTGGAATGCTAAACTGAGGTCGAGAGTTTGATATTGTTAATGTAAAGTTGATTGAACCATTATTGTAAAATGTTCCCCCTGATTCTATCTTGAATTGCTGCGTACCTGCTATATGCCCAGCTGGAATTGTGTATGTGCCGTTCTGAGAAGATAATATCAATTTTGTTGCATTGTACCAGTTTACATTTGCTCCATTTACAATTGCACTGTTTTCGTCTGTAATTGTAGAATTAAATGTTACTGTGTTTCCTCTGTCAAAGCTTGACTGATTTGCTGGGTTGTTCAAGGCTACTGTTAGAGTTCCTTTCAAGGTAACAAAGATTGAAGCTTGATTTGCATTTGCGCTTGCATTGTAATATAATGTTGAGTTGTCACTTATGTTGGCTGTAACATTGTAATCACCCACAGCTAAGGATGCTGTATTCCATGTTGTTGAGCAGTGGCCTGTGGTATTGGTTGATGCTGTTGCTATCAGTGTTCCATTCCTATAGAAGCTGCATGGATAATTGTTAATAGCGGTGGCTGTGTTATTCTTCAAAACACGAGCAACTAATGCCAATGAACCTCTATTTGCACTTTGATTTGCAGTAACCCAGCTGACATTGGCATATTTCTGTGCAACTGTTATTGAAGTTGAATAATTATTGTTTGTCCAATTCCATTCGTCTTTTGCAGGATCTAATATTCTTACTGAAATGTTGAATGTATATGTTCCACCTGTTGAAGGAATCCAGGTACAGTTTGACCAGGATGAATTTTGTGGAGGTGCTGGACCTAAAACATCGACAAAGTTTTCTGAGACATTTGTTGCATCTGCATAACAAGTTGCTCTTATTGCATTTTGTCCTCCTCCAGTTGATTCGTTACCTATGTTGCTGACCAAGAATGTTAAATTCACAGAATCACCCGATTCTATTGAAGCTGGCAATATTGAAACATTTGCTGATGGCACATCTAAATCGGGTTTGGCTTGTCCTGAACCAGCATCTATTCTGAAGCCAAACCCTAAGTTGAATGTGCTGTCCATTTTAGTATCTGTATATGGACAATTACTTGGAAGATTGTTTTGTATTGTAAATTCATCTATGAAGAATTCACCTGTTGACACGGATGAATTTACAATTTCTAAGTAGCCAACTGTTCCATTACCAGATATGTTCATTGTTACTACAGTCCATTCACCGCTTCTGTTGAATTTTGGAATTGAATACAAATTGTTGTTCAGCTTGATTTGAAGTCCTCCTATATCGCTTGTTTTGTAAGCGAATGACAAGTATGGAAATTGGGTTGAGTCGAAGCTGACATTGCTACCACCTGGCTGGAATATCGCTTTTGCTCCGGTTCCTGATACTGCAGAAACATTCAATGCATACAATCCAAAGTAAGCATAACTTGCATTGACTCTATTCAAAGTAGAACCTCCAACAAATCCATCATTACCCCCCTCAAAACCAGCATAGTAATTGGTGTTGAAGTTGCTTGTTGCGTTACCTGTTGTTATTGCACAACCAAAGCATTGACCTGGTGTGCTGCTTCCAATTTGAATTTCATCGACTAGGAAGTTTGAATTGATTACTGCATTTGCTTTTGCTGAAAACTCTATTTTCTTAATCCTTATACTAGAATCTAATGCGCTAGATAAATTCAAGTGTGCCTTTCTCCATGTATTGTCGGCGTAGAAGCCGGGAACCACACCTAAATTCACTTCATTTGATGCTAATGATGTATAAGTGCTGCTCATATTATATATGCCCAGTTTTATTGAATTGCTGCTCGAAGTGTTCTCATACATAATAACAAGATTGATTTTCGTTCCAGATGGAACTTTGTATGAGAAATCTACATAAGGATAATCGCGAACAAAGTAATCTAGCCATTTTTCTATTCTGCATGTATTATCATTGCAAGTAACATTCATTGATGACATGCCAGCATAGCTGCTAATGAAGTATTGGTTTGCGCTTGCACCTGGCTTTGACCATTCATTAATTTTACTATAATCTTCAAAGTCATTACTGTACATTGTAGCAGCCTGACCACCAGCTAGTTCAGTAGTTACTGCAAAGTCGTCGATATAAAATGCTGTTCCAGGAACGCCTAAGCTATTGCCGAATCTAACCTCATTTATCTGATAATTTCCTGTTCCAAGTATGCTGTCTAAATCTCTGCCTATACTTATGGTAGCTGTATGCCATTGATCATCGCCTTGACTTAACCCAGAAGAGTTTGTTGGAAATCCTGGAATTGAAAAGTTGCCTGTTTGTGAAGTGCCATTCCATCTTATCCAGTTTGGTTGATTTGATACGTTTACTTCGAAGTCAAATCTGGCATTAGTGCTGTTTTGCACTTTATAAGAGAATGTGATGTATTTGTAAGTTCCAGTATTGAATGGAACCTTCTTTGCTATGTACCCTGGACCAGGCGATGGATATCCACAGATGCATTCACCTTGAGCCCAATATCTCATATGTGTGGAATTGGATGAGTCTAATTGATAATTAACTGATCCTGCTAGTGTTCCTCCGGTTCCACAGGAATTGGTGCAAGTGGTTGTTAAAGCGTTATTTGCATCAGTGGTTGCGGATGTGTAAGAAGTATTATAGTTACCCAAGGCTCCCATACCACTAATACCGGTGCTTGCATAAAATGTTCCTCCGCTGCCTAAGTAGGTTGACTTTAATGCATATGCTGTAGTTGAACTACCGGAGAAACTGAATCCCGGAATTGGGAATGATGATATTGATTGGTTTGCTAACCATCCGTTGAATCCAGATTCAAAGTCATCAAAGTATAAGGCTTGGAAGTTACTTGATGAACCACTATATAATTGACTAAATGAATTGCTAGCATATCCTTGCACTGGTGCTATTGCTGAACATTTCAATGATGTTTTTCCTTTACTAAATATATATTGATATCTTGGATCGGCTTGTATATCTGTGATCTTTGTTACATTCCAATTAGTGCATTGGTTGCTTGACCAATCAAATGTTAAACATCTTAAGAAGAAGTTAGGTGAGCTGATAGCTGATGTGTTAAATGGCAGGGTTATATTGTATGTTGAATATTGTATGGCAGTATCGTTTATAAAGAAGATGTAGCTTAAGTTTCCTGATATTGGATTGAATCCAGTATAATCTTTTCCATTAACAATTCTTGCTTGAACAACGGATGATCGATTGATGCTGAAGTTATACATTTCCACTAATAACTTACCCAGCTCGGTTGGGACCTCTATCCTCAATGTTCTTTTCTCTTCATCATCAGTTGGAGTGAAGTTGTAGCTGAACACTGGCTGTGCATTTGATGATATTGTATAGGCCTTTTGGTATCTGAAATCTGTGTAAGAACCACCTTGTTTGAAAATGTAATATTTTGTATCCTGATAAGGCTGACCGGTTTTATTTGTGACATTTAGAGTCAAGTTAACTTTTATCGTGAGATAACGGGTATTAGAAGAACTTGATGTATTTTGGGTATCAGGTATGTAAGCAGTAATGTTGTATCTAGCTTTAATGAAATCAAGTTGAGTAAGATTTTGGAATGTTACTGTTCCTGAAGGTTCTATCCAGTCAGTGAAATTGGCTGCTATTCTTGCTGTGACACCACTTACATTTGAAGTGATAGTAAAGTTGGCAATTGAACTGTCATAATATGTTTGATCACTTGCACTACCATTGATGAGTAATGTTACTGAACTATCCACTTTATTAATAGTCAATAATCTTATTCCTGTTTGGCCAGAAGTGAAGTTATTATTTCCTGATGTATTAGCTTT
>CAYJVB010000011.1:0-24687 GCA_964373575.1 uncultured archaeon
TTGATTTTGATTAGAGAAAAGTAGAGTTATTATTTAGAATTAGGCAACGGTACCGGTAAATCTAAAAGATTTAATGATTATAATTTTAAAATGATGATATGAAGTTCGTAATTTCAAATCATATTTTTGAGAAATATTCAGATGCCGTTATTGGAGTAGTTGTAGCTAAAAATCTGGATAATTTAGGAGAAAACAAAGAAATTGAGAAATTATTAAGACAAGAGGAAGATAGAGTTAAAAATGAATTTAACTTAGAAAATTTAGCACAAAATCCTATAATTGCAAACTGGCGAAAAGCTTACAAATTGTTTGGCTCTGATGACAGGTGTTCAAGTGAAGCACTGATTAGAGTTGTTTTAAAAGGAAATCAAATTCGTCACATAAACAAACTTGTAGATGTCTATAACTATATTTCTCTAAAATACAAAACTCCGGTTGGCGGCGAAGATTTGGATAAGATTGAAGGTGATATATACTTGAAATTTGCTAATAGTGATGAGAAGTTCACAATTTTAGGCGGAACTGAGGTAGAAAATCCCAAAGAAGGAGAGGTTGTTTATGCTGATGATAAAGAAGTTATTTGTAGAAAATGGAATTGGAGAGAATCGGACAATACTAAACTAACAGAGAGAACAAAGAACGCCTTTCTTGTCATAGACGCCTTGCCTCCTGTTACAGAAAATATAGTTAAAAGCGCTGTGGGAGAATTTGCTAAATTAGTCAATAAATTTTGTAATCCTGAAACCTCAACTTTTATCTTGAACTCAGAGAATACACAAATTGAATTTTAAAAATGTTATATTAAGGAACCAGTTAAATCTTAATTTAATGTAAACCAATTCAGTATTGTGGATCTGCAAAATTTCCTTAACTATACTGAAACAAAAGGCTATATGTATCTTTTCATAGCACTAGTGATATCACTTTTCTATTTCCTAATTTGTCCGTTTGGCATAAATTGCAGGGTTCACAATCCTGTTGTAGGAACAATTTACTTCTTTGTTTTTCTGCCTTTCTACTTGTTTGTTCTAATACCTACAAATGCTGTTATTTTGTTATCGGTTGCACTTCTATTTTTCCATCTCTATTTTTTGTCATGCGTTCTGGCTGTAATATACGATCGATTAAGAAATATTCAAAGGCATCCAGCAGGTTATTCTACATAAATTCCTGGTTTGCCAAACTTGGCTCTTTTTGATTTATTTTGTGGATCATATGTTTTATTATCATTCGCTTGAAATATTTCAACTTTTTTAAATCCAAATTCTTTTTTCAAGAAGTTTTCAGCACCCTTCAAATGATCTAGCTCTTTCGGCGACGAAGTATAGACATACAAGTTATTGCTTTTTTGAGACAGTTTAATTACCTCTTTTATATCTTCCACGACTGCTTTAAGTTCATTTTCTAACTGTATAGAATCTTTATTGATTATTTTTTCATCAAATTTAGGCCATTCTGCAGTTGAAATGAAACCTTTCTTTTTCATCATCTCCCATATTTCCTCACATATAAATGGCGAATAAACTGAAAGAACTTTAGTCATAACTTCTAACACATAGCTTAGAGTTGCTTTATGTGGCTTGTCAACTCGCTTCAAATACCAGTGAATATCATTAAACATTTTGTGGAAGTTTGATAAGGCAGATCTATTTTTTAATTCCTCCAAATTTTCCGTCATTTCTTTAATGTAATTCTGAAATGAAGATTCAAGCCAAATGTCAATTTTTCTTTCCTTTCCCTCAATGCCTTTGTTGTAGTTATTCTCTACAAGCGAATAGAAGTTGTTAAGTTTGCTTTGCCATGACAATGTTGCTTGTTCAGTCCAATCAGGATCTTCCATACCCTCATTAGCATCCATTATTGTTATTCTTATAGCATCAGCTGAATATTTGTCTATAGCATTCTGTAATGTGATGTAATTGCCTTTAGATTTACTCATCTTCTGTCCCTGTAATTGCTGCATGCCGTTGATGGTGAATGCTTTTGGCCATTTATTTTTTTCGTTAGTCCACATTGCTACATGATGAAATATCGAATAAGTTAAGTGATTGGGGACTAGTTCTTTGGCTGAACCCCGTAAATCAACACCATACCAGTAATCAAACTCTTTTTTCATTTTTTCTATCTTGTCTCTATCTATCTTAGTTTCTTTAGAAACTTTGTTTACATCGCCTATACCCAAGTAAATATAATCAAATAACTCTTTCTTCAACTGATGTGGTTCTATTTTTTCGCTATTAATGTGTTTTGAAATTGTATAGAAGGCCATGTATATTACACTGTCTGATAATGTCTCTACTATCCATTCTTGGTCCCACGGTAATCTAGTTCCTAAACCGCTTCTTCTAGCACATGCCTTATCTTCAAGCCAGTCGATAATTTCTTCAAAATGTTTTCTTGCCTGCTCTGGATAGAATTTCATAGCTTTAACACACCCTTTCACTTTCTTTTTCCATTCAGCATCAGAGAATTTGAGGAACCATTGTTTTTCCAAAATTTTTACATGACATCTAGTTCCGCATCTGCAGACAACTTTGTTGGTTAACTCGAGAAATTGTGAAGTTAGACCTTGTTTTTTGAAATCATCTGACAGCTTTTTTTTACATTGAGATACCGGTAGGCCTTTGTACTTGCCCGTGTTTTCTCTTAAAATTCCCTGATGAAATTCTTTTTTATAGATAATCGCAGTAGCTTCGTCTAAATGTTGTTTATCTTCTTGATGCATTATTCCCATTTTGTCGCATATTTCAATAGCAGGGTGTTCACCAAACCCTTCAACTTTCACAACAGCTATAGGCTTGATTTTCTTTAGATCTTCTTTCTTAATCTTGTATTTGTTTTCTAATTCTCTTTCCTTCTTAACTAAATCTTTCAATGCCATCCAATCATACGGTGCGTGGGAGGGGACAGACATTACCACTCCTGTTGTGATGTCAGGATCAATAAAAGATGCTGGTAAAACTAGTATATCATTTTTTGTAATAGGATTTGTAACAAATTTACCAATCAAGCTTTCCCCTTTAATTTTCTCTTTAACCTCTATTTTGTGTAGTTGGTCTTTCAGTTTTGCTACTGCTGGTTCTGTTAGAATCCATGTTTCATTATTTACACTAACTTTAACATAATCCAAGTCAGGGTGTACCCATACATTTGTAACACCAAAAACAGTTTCAGGTCTGAGCGTTGCTGTTGGCAGTATCTCTCCGGACTTCATCTTGAATTTGTAAACAACGTATTCTACTGGACTTTCACCCTCGCCTTCTAGTCTGTCATGATCTCCAGTGGGAGATTTGTCGTGCGGACACCAGACAACAGGATGAGTACCTTGAACAACATAACCTTTTGCTTTGAGGTGATTGTACTGCCATTCTATGAAGCGATTGAATTCTGGGTCAATGGTTGTGAATCTTCTGCTCCAATCAGCCGATGTTCCTGTATTTTCTACATCATTCTTTATCCTTTTTTCCCAGTATCTTGCAATATATTTTGGATCTTTGAAGTTGGCGAATTCTTTTTCAGATACATTGTCGTCTTTTAGTATGCGCTTTATTACTTCATCGCCTTTTTCAAGCCTTTCAGCTACGCCTAAAATAGGTTCGCCTGTTGCATGGAAAGCGAAGGGGAAGAGGACATTATAGCCTTGCATACGTTTGAATCTTGCGTAGACATCTAGCCTTGTTAGAGTGAAGCCATGACCGATGTGAAGAGGACCGTTAACATAAGGGAATGGGAATGTAACGAAGCATTTTTTTCTTGAGTCAGGAACAGCCTCAAACAGTTTAGCATCTATCCATTTCTGCTTCCATTTCTGTTCAATCTTTTTGTGATCAATTTTAACAATACACATCACCGCTAATAAGATAAATTTTAGTTATTTAAAAGATATAAAAGTGTTACATGCTCGGATCCGTAGCTCAGCTTGGATACTGTCTATAACAAAAAGAGCAGCTGCCTTCTATCATAGGAAGAAAGCAGAAGGTCGTGGGTTCAAATCCCACCGGGTCCATATAAGATTTAAATACTTTTAGTATCAATACTTTTTCTATTGGCGAATTTAGATGAGTAAAAATACGTATTCGATTGATGAAAAAATAAAATTGGGTGTATTTAGATTATACTATATTTTTGATGTATTAGCTATTATTGTAATATTACCTCTCTTATTGCTCGTATCTTTGGGGCAATAAGGGATGATTCTGCTCCTGATGTGAAGACAGAGGACCTTTCTTATTGGTTTAACGATAAAGTTAGCCATAGATGTAGTTCTCATAATTTTTTTGTAAAAATAATGAAGTGGTAAATCAATGGTCAATAAAAGAATGCAATTATTTATGATACCTTTGTATGATCCGCTTACTGAACGAATTTATTCACAACTAGCATATGAAAGAGGAGGTAAATTATATGCACATAATGGACCATCTTTTGAATATCATTCGGAGATAGTTTGTGTCAGCGTTGATTCGAACGGTTTGGGAGGAGTATATGTTCTGTTGGAAGAATTACCATATTTGCAACAATCTTTAGGTGTTACTCATTCTAGTCCACTATATGGTTACGTAGAATCTCGATACACTTTTGGTGGTATTACGAGTTGAATGGGGTGATGGGTTATATGAATTCAGCTAAATTATACAGTGCAGCTAGAGGACAGGAAAGAGGCGGACTATATGATGTCAGAATGCTTTTAGTATCTGCGAGACCGGAGGCTATAAACACTTTTGAAGAACGGGAGGTAAGAGAAATAATGTCCTATTTAAAAATAAGAGATCCTGCAGCTTACTATAGGGCTCTTTCTAAACTTAGAAATTCTCAATATCTTGAATAATAAATTACTTTTTCTTTCCTTTTGGTTTAGGGTTGTGAGCTGTACATGTTCCGCACATAATACTAACCTCCTTTGTGTAAATAATAGTATTTCGATCTATTAATTTCTATTTAAAAATTTCTCCCGTCTCTTTAGACCATAACAACAAGTCCAACTCAGCAAAAGGTATGTTTATATCTTTCGCAAATTTCATCATTTTTCCCTCTATTTCAAAATACTTCTTTGAAGTTAAAGATTGTGGTATTTCAGAAATTATACTAAATTCATGAAGATTCTTCAATATATGCTTGTCTAATATTGCTAATTGTTCTCCCATTCCTATATTTCTCAGGAAATGACTAGCCTCTTTGTAACCGAACCCTTTGACATTTTGAACCAGCCACTCTCTTACTTGCTTAGGATGATAAGATGATTTGATAATGATTCGTATAGAAAATACTCCGTTTTTCATAAATTTTTCTCTAGCTTCAACAACATATTTAGATTTGTTCTCAGGAAATCTTACTCCTTCTAAATATCTTTCTATCTCTTTAACAGTGCCTTTGAAGATTACTCCAGATTCGAACAGCTTTTTTACTGCTAAATCACATGTCTTGGCTCTGCTTTGTGGTGTTAACAAACAGAAAACAAACTCAGCGAAGAGCTCCTTGTCTGAACGGTTCATCACAGAACTAAAATCAGTTAACCTTTGCTTTATAGTGCTCTTTCTTTCTTCATAAAGCTTTAATAGAACATTAGTATCTGTCATTATACAAATATCTCTTGTTGTATTAAAATTCTTGTGTCCAAAGCCCATTTAAGTTTAACTAAATAATTCTTAATTGGAGAGGTTATAATAATGACTTTTACAACTTATATTCCGTCAAATTTTCAATCATTGCAATCGGTATCATTTTTTAATGTTACCGTTACAATATTCGTAATTTTGATTTTATTCATTGCTGGATATTATGTCATATTTGAATCAGACAAGAGCAAAATTCCTGAATCTTTTTGAGAACTTTACAATAAAAGATATTCTCTTCCGTCCTTTGTTAGCACATATAAATCCGATCCGTGCCCTATGTTTCTAATATCTCCTAAACCGGAAATTTTTGCAGCTAGTTCACGAGTTGCACAGAAGAATCCTAGGGTATCTCGATCTTTTAAAGCCCTATACACAAAACTGTTAAGTCCTTCTGCATCATAAGGAGTTAATCTTTGAACTAAAGCTGTGCCTTCAGTTACTCCAAAAATTTTATATTTATTATCTTGAAGATAGTAAACCTTTCCTTTCAAATCTCTTGCTAACGCATCTTCGGCCATCATAACTGCATGCGTTATGGCTGAAGGTAGATTAAAGATAGCCATGTAAATAACTCAACAATTAGTTTTAAATTTCTGTCTATGACATGGAATTTAGTGATTTGGTTAGATCAAGTCAATCTTGAAAAATTTTTCAGCATTGCGAATTATCTTTCTGTCAATTTCTTCTTTTGATATTTCTCTTAATTCGGTCATTGTATCTAAGATGTACTCAACATTATAAGGAAAGTTAAGCTGTCCTGGATTGGGTGAAAGGAAAGGAGCATCAGTTTCTGTAAATAGATTATCTAATGAAAATTTTTTCGCAATTTTCTTTGTATTTTTTGATCTGTTGATGCTAGTGGTAATGCCTATCATAAATCCTTTATTTATAATTTCTTTTGCTAGCGTGATGTTACTTGTATAAGAATGGAAATACACTTTTTTCAGTTTTCTTTCTGTCACAGTATCAAAACATTCCTGCTCTGCTTTCCTTGTATGCAAAACTATTGGCATATCCATCTGTTCCGCTAAATCCAAGCACTTGTGAAACACATTTCTTAATCTTTCGTTTATTTTCTCCTCAGGAAACCAATACCTATCTAGTCCTATCTCACCCACCCCAATAATATGATCACTTTCATTAGCAATCAAATCCAAATACTGTTCCACTTCTTTATCGCTCATTTTTTCAATATCAACAGGATGTAAACCTAGAGTAACATATATAAATCCTTCATGCAGCTTAGCTAGCTCTAAAGTCTTTAAAGCATCTTTGGGATAACCGCATGTTATTACAGCATCCATCCGCTTTTTGCATTCTTCGATTACTTTTTCTTTTATCTCGAACAGACCAGGATATGTTAAGTGGCAATGAGTATCGATCATAGCAAAATGTTGGCATTTCAAAATCAAAAATCTATCTTCAGCTGCAAAAAGCATTTATTTAGATCCTTTCAATATATTATTATGGGACTGATAGGCACTATGCTTGGCGTAACGATATTCATGTTACTCTTTATGTTAGCTTTAGTAGGGTTAGTTGTAATTATAGTAGTTTTTTGGACATGGATGCTTATTGATTGTTTGCAGAGAAAGAAATTTGACGATAAACTGGTCTGGATTTTAGTACTGATATTCTTAAATTTATTTGGGGCGTTTTTGTATTATATTTTAGTTAAGCGGAAGAAGAAAAAATAGAATTTATGTTTGATTCTTCTTTATTATGACATGGATTTTTACATGTATATTGTCAGAGCTAGAAGTAATTGGATTCTACTACATCCAGGCGGACAAGGATTAAAACATATCGATGTTAATATTACTGACCGATATTTATTAGCTGAAGATGATGTGGAACAATTATTACTTCTTCAGGGCAATAGCATTTCTTTGATTACTATTGATACTTTGGAAAGATATGTGACAGTGAGAAATCTTACTTTTGATCCTAATAAAAGTCCATCAGATGTTGAAACAGCAGAATATGGAAGAGTTTTTGCATTATATAAAAATACTGGAAAATAATGATCTTAGTTCAAATCAAGGCAAAAAAACACTGTTCATCCACATCCTACCCCAGTTAAGCCTAAGATATGTCCTGCTATCTAATTGTTATGAGAATAATAATACATGTTGACATGGACTATTTCTTTGCGGCGATAGAGGAGAGGGAAAATCCTGATTTAAGAGGTAAACCCATTATAGTGGGTGCTGACCCTAAAAAAGGTGTAGGAAGAGGTGTTGTTTCTACTGCTAATTATGTTGGAAGAAAATATGGAGTGAAATCGGGAATGCCTATATCGAAGGCATGGAAAATTTGTCCTCATGGTATATATCTTCCCGTTAATGGCAACTTATATTGGAGTGTTTCAGAGAATATTATGCAAATTCTTAGAAAATATGCTGATAAGTTTGAACAAACTAGTGTGGATGAGGCTTATCTAGATGTTAGCAATAAAGTTAGAGATTTTGAAGAGGCTCAAGCTTTAGCTTTGGCTATAAAAAACGAAATATTAGAGTCAGAAGGACTGGCTTGCTCTATCGGAATAGGTCCAAATAAGCTAATTGCAAAAATTGCTAGCAACTATAGAAAACCCGATAAGTTAATTGTGGTTGAAGAGAAAGATGTTAAGGTATTTCTAGATGTATTGCCTATCAGGGATCTATTTGGCGTGGGACCTAAAACGGAAAAAATCTTTTTAGATATGGGTATCAAGACCATCGGTGACTTGTCTAGATGCCCTATCAACAAGCTATTTGAGAGATTTGGATCGTGGGGTCTTGAATTTCATAAATTTTCCAATGGCATTGATGAAAGAGAAGTGGTAGAAAATTGGAATGTTAAATCTATTGGAAGGGAGACGACTTTCGACGAGGATACTAATGATCTCAATTACATTATCAGAGAAATATATGAATTATGCAAGGAGGTTAATGATGAAATCGTTGGTAATAATTATTTTTTCAAAACAGTGATTTTAAAAATAAGATTTGAGAATTTTGAGACTTATACAAGAAGTGTTAGTTTCAAATTTTATACAAATAGAGTCGAGGATATTATACAAGTTGCCAAGAAAATGATTTTCCAATTTATTAGAGCTGATAAAAAGTTTAGATTAATAGGTATCAGGGTGACTAAATTAAAACAATTGAGAGAAAAATCAACATTATTGAACTTAACGAAAATAGAAGGTTAAAAATACCTGTAGAATTGCAAGAGCTAATGCTACAATTCCAAGCGTAATTTCTAGTTTTTCTATTTTTTCAGTGTTTTTGAGATTTTGTTTTTCCATTCTTTCAAGCTTAACATTATGTGCTTCTAAATGTTGCAATATTTCATCTAGTTCTTTGGGTTGTGCCTTTTTTGGCATAAATAATTTTTATAATGAGGATAAATAAAACTATCAACGCTACTTTGTTTTTTCAATTAAAATACCATTCAATATACTATTCTGAGAAGGCCTACTGGTTATTCTTACCAAACCATTTTCTGTTTCTACTACAGAACCCTTAGTTATTATACTCCTTCTTGTATAGTGCGGATTGTCAGCGTGTTCTACAACGTGAAGAATTTTCAATTTTTGAGATTTGCCAGTTTTTTTGTTCAAGGCATTAACATAATCGGTAGCAATAAGCCGAGTTTTTCTTTTCCCTGCGAGAACCCTCTCGACTTTCTTTTTTGATTTACCTAAAACTGTCAATGAAGGAACTGAGCCTCGCATGTATTTTTTCTTCTTTGTACCTAAGTTTACCTTTCCACCAGTCACCTTTTTCCCACGATCTATATTCCATTTCGTCATGATATCAACTACAATAATGGGAGTTAAGGTTTTATATATATTTCATTCTTCTTTCTTATTGTTCTGTGGTAATGAATATTTGTATAGTAGCATAAGTGATAGAACAATTGTTATAGAAAAGATAACCCACCAATAACTTAAAGAACTGTTAGCTTCCACTAAATTTTTTGATTTACTTAATTCTGCGTCAAATGTTAATTGGGCATTTTTCGCCCTTTTTAATGAAGTATTGAAATCTTCTCGCTGAAAGGCAATTTTAGCTAATTCTATCAAATTTCTTGTTTCGGAAAAGCTTTGCCTGCTGCCTAAAAAGGAACCTGTGATTTTACTGTAATCTTTTATTTTGTTTTCAATAGATTGTATGATGTTATTGGTGTTGAGTGCTGCTATTTTTTCAAACTTTATAATGCTTGTAATGTTTTTTATTGTATCATAATTTCTTGACTCAAAATTTTTCCTGGCTTCCTCCAATAGCAATGCAACTTTATTTGTTGGGAAACCTTTGAGTTTCATGTCATCTATATCTTTGGCTGATATTTGAATCAGTTCAGTCATCGATTCATTTATCGCGTTTGATGTTACAAATTGCGCTGATTCCACTTTAACTAAATTTGTGGCTATTTGTTCGACTGTTACATTTCGATTGATATTGCTGATTATACTTCCTCCACCACCATTATTTCCACTACTTGTTCCACCCCCCTGATTTCCAGGAGTTGGTTGTCCACTGTTATTATTTTTTGCGGCATAGAAGACTGTTATATTTATAGCGATGCTAGTGTTAGTGTTGTTTGAAGTGTCGTTCGCGTATATTCTGAAAGTGTAATTTACTGCCAATGGTAAAAATTGTCCATAGTATATGCTGGTATTGCTACTCATAATAGTTTCATTCCAAAAAGTTTCGTTCGCAATTTTGTATTGCAATATAACTTTATCCACTCCTATGTCATCCGTGACATTAACTGTAACATTTATCGAAGCATTTTCTGTTAAGTTTTCAGTTGAGAGAGGTAAGTATGTAAAATTTTCAATTCTTGGTGCCTCATCATCTATGACAACGCTGAAATTTCTAGTTCCTGAAATGAACGAGTTTTGAGCAAGATCATTACAAGTCACGGTCCAATTGTGAATTCCTTCCTTCATTTTGATAACGGTAAAATTTGCTGCAGTAAAATTCTGTGTTGATTGTGATTGGTTCAGTTTATTATCCAGATACAATGAACAATTGAGTGTTTGCGAAAAATTGTCCCATGATGTAAAATTGAATGTTACATTTTCAGCTCTTAGAATCGTATTGTTAGTTGGCTGATCAAGTTGGATAGACGGTGTACTCAAATCCACTTTAATCATATTTTGAGTAATGTTTGTTCCCTTGTTTGCATTTGAAGAAGTATCGGTACAATTAACCGTCCATAAGTGCACGCCTTCATTCACGGATGTTGTTATGTTGTTTAAGTGGCTTTCTGTGATTTTTGTCGTATTAGATTGATTGAGTGAATTATTAATCATTAGTGAACATCCTGCTATATCTGAGGTTATGTCAATTGGTGTGAAGAAAAAGGTAACATTACTATTATTCGTCCATGTATCATTAGATGGGCTGTTGAGACTTATGGTTGGAGGCGAAGAATCGATATAGGTTATATTAACATAAGCGTGATCTAAATAGAGATAATTTGAATCTCCAAGCTTCTGCACCTGATAGCTTATGGTTAATCCTTCAACATCGTTCTCCGGGTCTGAGGAGTTTATTATAAAGTTGGTGACATCACATGAATCATACATACTGTTATTTGTTATTTTTGGATTTAAGTTGCAGGATTGTGTGTTACCATCTGATGATCTTTTCACTTGAAGTGTAATTTTTTGATCGCCAGGATTGCTTGACTCAAATCTGTCAACATATACTGTTACATTAGTTATGGAATTTGGGGACGTTACTGCCTGAGTGTTGGTGTGTGTGGTCTCTATAAATCTCACTCCGCTCTTATGACCTTTTTGATCTTCAGATACGCCATCTTGTGACTGGACATTGCTCAATTGGCAATTGTTTTCAGTATCTTTACATGTAGTTGGTTGTATTATCACAGAATCTGCTGCATTCACAATAGGAGTCGTCAGCGACAAAATTAAGACTATAAAAACAAAGTTATTCCCCATATTTCAACCCTTAATATAATTTGGAAATTGTGTAATAAAATTATCCTATATACCCTACGTTAGAGTGATCAAAATTCTCCACAAGCTCTATCCGGAAACTTTCTGGTGACTCCCATCCTAAAGTAGGATAGATAATATGTGGAAAGAATTTGGTGAAATTTTCTGCCATTTCAGTAACCGCATGATTTTTTCCAAATATTTTTCTTGATGTCTCTAAAGTCATGTGACGAGCTAACTCTTCATCAACTATGCCAAGTGTGTGAAAGTATTCATGTAAAAGAATGTGGAAGACATAAGCGTTGAAGATGGAAGGGTTAGTTTGTTCGATGCTTTTCAAGGGTCTTTTGTTCATTATTATTATGTTCGACCCTACTGGATAGAATGCACCTACAAAGCCTTTGTAACTGCTACCCAAATCACTTAAACCTAACATTAATCCTGTTCTTTCTTTTTTGAAGACAATCCTTACTGCTTCCTTCACTAATTCGAATATCTCAGGTAAAGATTTAGCTTCGTCTAAATGCTTGAAAAATTTATTCATAAAACATCAGCTGATTCATTAAATTTTGATTTATCGTCTTATAACCCTTTCGATGCTATAGTGTTACTTTTTGATTATAACAAGATAATTTTAGTATATGTAAGAATATCCGAACATATACTATCTTTATGAATTTAGCTTCAATTCCTATTTGGCTAAAAGAATAATTGAAGTATTCGATTATTTATACAGACCACTATTGATTTAATTTTAATCATGTGAATTCAACTAAAAACTAATTACGTAAAAATTTGCATACGTCATAGATAACTATTTAAGCTCTGTATGTATTTAATAATTGAACAAAATTTTTGTATTTGAGATTTGATAACATGACAGATAGACCGATAGACGCATTGGATAAAGCTAAAGGCAAAAGAGTCTATGTACGACTGAAAAATGGTGAAGAGATCACAGGAAATTTGAAAGCCCTTGATCTACACTTGAATCTTTGGTTAGAAGACGTTGAAGTTGTTGGTGAAAACAAAAGAAAAATTAGCATCTTACTAATTCGGGGAGACAACATTTTGTATGCTTCACCTGTTTAAGACGTAATTTGAAATAGTACTTTAGCCATTAGTTTGTTTAGATAGCAACATAAGATGATATTATGGCTGGCAAAGGGACACCTTCTTTTGGTAAGCATCAAAAAAGAACACATGTTTTATGTAGAAGATGTGGAAGAAGAACTTTTCACATAAGAAAACGAAAATGTTCAGCTTGTGGTTATGGGGAGTCTGCAAAGTTGATGAGTTTCAAGTGGAAACAAAGAACTATTAAGAGAAATAGAAAAAAATAATTGTGGAAGCTTTTTTAGGTGACTAATCCTGAATTGTCAATTGAATTAAGTTTGTAATTTTAAATAATTTTAAGTTTACAGTAAATAAGATCTGTTAGAGGTAGTTTATATTAAACAGATATGTTTTGCCACAAAATTTAAGACAGGAATTTAAGAAGGCATATGGTAGAATATATGCGTCAGTTTCTACGATAAAAAAAGATATCGAAGGCAAAGTAGTTGTTACCATTGGTGATAGAATTAGTTATAGTCTTTTGAAAAATAGAATTAATCCGAAGGTTATAATAATAGATCATCGAGAAACAAAAAAGTCCATATCTTATGAAGTGTTAAATGTTTTAGATGGTTTTGACGGAAAGCAATATAAAGTAGACAATCCTTCTGGTGGTGTAACAAAAGAGTTATGGAATGCTGTTAAGGAATCTCTTGATTCTATAGGAAAGTCAAAGATAATTGTTAATGGTGAAGAAGATATGGCCTTTCTTCCTGCTGTTTTAGAATGCAATGACGGTGACATTATTTTGTACGGGTTTTTTGACAAAGGATTTGTATTGACTGAAGTTAATAAAGATTTAAAGAAAAAAATGAATCTTTTGTTGTCGAAATTTGAGGGCTCGTAGCTCAGTCTGGTAGAGCAGCGGCCTTTTAAGCCGTTGGCCGGGTGTTCGAATCGCCCCGAGCCCATAAAAAATCCTAGTTACATGCGGAGATGCTGTAATCATAGATAGGTTTAAATTCTTAAGCGAAGTAACATTATTATGTTGCCATCTGATGATCCATTTGGATCACAAAAAAATGTTCCAACTAGGGGTTATGTAAAAGCTGCAAATGGGGGTATGTATCCCGCTGACTTATCTGGGAAACCGGTTGGGCAAGCAACAAATTATACTGTAGTTGCATCAGAATGTGGAGTTACAGTTGCTGAAGTCAGGAATTTGTCTGTCGGTAAAGTATTGCCGTATAGTGTCTAATCGTATTTATTTTTAATAATGCCATATGAAAATTTTAAAATGAAAATGTATAAAGTACCTTAATGATTTCTACAGATTTAATGCAAGTATACAAAATCTTGCTTGAACATTTTGGTCATCAAAACTGGTGGCCTACTATTTCGGATAACCCTGGGTTTGAGATTATAATTGGTGCAATATTAACACAAAATGCGTCTTGGAAAAATGTTGAGATTGCAGTAAAAAATCTTTATGAAAAAAACAAACTATCACCATTGACTTTATACAATACTGATGACAATGAAATAGAAAAACTTATTGAACCCTCTGGATTTTTTAGGGTTAAAGCAAAGCGAATCAGGAATTTTCTGAATTTTCTTTTTGAAAAATACAATGGAAAAATGGAATTATTATTTGAATTACCTGTCAATGATTTAAGAAAGGAACTTCTATCGGTAAATGGCATCGGAAAAGAGACGGCTGATTCTATTATTCTTTATGCAGCGGGGAAACTAAAATTTGTTGTTGATGCTTATGCAATCCGAATATTTACTAGATTAGGTCTGATTAAAACGAGTGATTATCAAGAAGTTCAGAAATTCTTTGAGAAAAATTTGCCAAAAAGTATTAAATTGTTTAATGAGTATCATGCTTTGATTGTTGAAGAAGGGAAAAATGTATGCAGACCTAAACCCAAATGTGAAGTTTGTCCATTGAATAGTGTGTGTAATTATTATTCAAAGAACGCTAAATAATAGTTGGTGATCACATGAGATTAGTGTTGACAACTGTTCCTGTCGATAAGGCCGAAGTTATGCTGACAAAAATCGTTGAAGAGAGATTAGCCGGATGCTCGTTAGAAATTAACTTAGGGTCTCCTAGTTGTTTTTTGTGGGAAGGAAAAGTTGCTAGAGAAAAAGAGAGTTTGTTGGTTTTCAAGACTAAACCCGCTTTAGTTAAGAAATTATTCAAAAGACTGAAGGAAATACATCCTTATAGCGTGCCTTTTATAGGCGAAATAAAGATTGAGAACTTTTATAAACCTTACTTTGATTGGTTAAAAAGTGTTACAAAATGAAACATAAAACTTCTTCAATAGCTGTAGACATCATTGTAGAGAATAGTGGCAAAGTTTTGCTAATTAAAAGAAATGAAGAACCGTTCATAGGCAAACTAGCTCTTCCAGGAGGTCACGTGGAATATAATGAAAGAGTGGAAGATGCAGCTATCAGAGAGATGAAGGAAGAAACGGGGTTCCTTGTAAAACCTATTCATATTTTGGGTGTATATTCAGCTCGAGATAGAGATCCCAGAATACATACGATAACTATATGCTTTATTTCTAGTATTTTAGGGGGAAAATTTAAGCCTAATGAAGAAGTGAAAGAGGTTAAATGGGTTAATTTAAATCAAATTAGCAGAAGTAAAATGGCTTTTGACCATAAAAAAATAATAAATGATTATTTAAAATGGAAAAGAAATAAGAAAACTTATTGGTCCTCAAAGGGTCCGTAGCTCAGCTTGGTAGAGCAGCTGGCTCTTAACCAGTTGGTCGAGAGTTCGAATCTCTCCGGACCCATTCAAAATATATTTTTTGATCATAATTGGCAGTTAATTGCTTATTTTTATACTAACTTCCATTGCATCTCCCGACAAAGGGACGTCTATATATTTACTTTTGTATTTTCCTGAGTTTCTAACATAATCCAGATATTTTTCCATTGCATCAGCAAATATTTTCACATTATCGGCTACAACAATACTGTTTTTCTGTAAATTCTTTTCAACAGCTTTCAGATAACCGTAATATTCTTCTTTTATGGCATCAATAAATACAAGATCAAATTTTTGTGTAAGATTTGGAATTAATTTTTTTGCGTTACCAACTAAAATTTTAACTTTACTGGAAAGTCCTGCTTTTGCTACATTTTCAGATGCAACTCTTGCCATATTACTATCAATTTCTAAACAAGTTAATTTTCCTTTGTCCGGTAACTCGCTAGCAATTATGATTGCAGAATAGCCAACTAACGTTCCTATTTCCAATGCGTTTTTTGGTTCGTATTTTCTGAGTAGTTTCCGAAATAATTCTGCTTTGTAAGTACCTATAATTGGTAAAAATTGTTTTTCCGATTTATTTTCTATTTCTTTCAGTACTTCTTCAGATTTCATATCAATACATCAATTTAGAATAATTTAAACGTCAATTACAAAATTAATCTGAGGTTGTCTACTTAATCAAAAGGAAATGGAAGTATTTTTTTTAAGCTTGATAACTTTGTTTTTTTCAATAATAATTAGTTTAGATTTAATACATCTCCTATAATTTTTACAATTTGATCACGCACTTCTTCTTTTGATTTTTCGCCATCCACTACAAACCACTTACCTAAAACATTCTGTTCCATTTCTTTCACATAAAATTCTCCAACTTTTGTTAAAAATTTCAGATCTTTTTCATGTTTGTCTAATATTTCTTTCTCTTTCTCTTTTCTTTTTATACTGATTTCAGGAGAAATATTTATGTAAATAATAACATCGGCTTTAGGAAATTCCATCGTCTCAACTATTTTCAATGATTTATCAAAAGAAAACCCGTTAGCTCCTTGATAGGCTATTGTTGATGTTATATATCTGTCAGCAATAACAATTTTGTTTTCTTGTTCAGCCTTCTCTATAATTGGCTTGTTGATTATCACATCGCAAGCACAGATAAGAAAAACGGCGTCTCGTTCCATTTTAAATTCTTCATAAAGATATTTCTCGTAAGCCTGACCAACTGGTGTTTTTTTATTGGGAGATTGTATAATTATAGATTTCTTTTTTTTCTTATCTAACCATTCTTTCAAAAGCTTTGTCTGAGTTTCTTTTCCTGATGCATCCAATCCTTCAAAGACAATCAAGACCATAAAGTTCATTGATATTTTGATTTAACTGTTTAAATTGTTATAAGCACTAAATCTTACCGTATGGTGGAGTATAACCAGAAAATTTTTGTAAAAAACTCCCAGCAAATTTTCGATGAAAAATAAGACTTCCTATCGCCCCTACAATTTCCCCTATTGGACTTATACAGCCATATTCTGAATCACGACCACCCTCAATTTCTATATAGTACTGAAAATCTTGTATGGAATTAATCATGACTTCATGCTCTTCATATATTTTATTGATTTTCCAACCAAAATATAATCCTCTAATTATACTTTGTGGAGATATGTAACATCCTATTACTTCCCAATTTATGTTCATAGTTTTATGATTGAGAATCATGTATTTATTCTTAATCGCAAAATAGTATTCTTAAATTGGTAGTTTTGAAATGAAGTTTTTAAATTTTTAAAACGTGATTTAATGAATTATTGGGATATTCCTTTTAATGTTTTGCCACATCTTGCAGCTGGAACGATTTTTCAGCATTATGCTAATGAGTACGAAGAAAAAGTATTTCTTGATTTGAAAATCAATGGTAACTACCATAGAAAGATAGGTCCATTAGCGGCCCCGGGACCTGATGCTGATTTCGGAGTTCAGCTTCTTTATTTAGGATTTCAGCATTATATTCAAGAATTACCTGTTGCTGTAGGCCTTGAAATTTCAGTCGAAGATCTAACCAAAAACGGTGTAGCCCAAGCTGTTCTTCCATGGTGTAGAATTCTTTGTCATCGATCAGATATAACACACAGTCTTTTAGGTGCCTTGTTAGCAGGTGGAGTGGGTTATTGTTTATACTATAAGGTATCTGAAGGAAATAAAAAATATGCTCTATATGGCGGCGCTGTTTATGCATCTCAAGTAATCTTTAATCATCTAATGTTTGATGCAATGCAAGGACCGTTACATATTATTCCTTTTATAGATGCACAAATAAACATATACCAAAATCACATTCCGAATCAACCATTGCATGACGCCATCACTCTTTTACCCTTATTTTTATCTGTTGGTACTGCGGTAGGCATTGAGTTATTTCGCAAATATAAAAATAGAAAAATGAATTTTAATAATGTTGAAGAAAGATGATTAGATGCGAGTTATAGTTGTTGGCTTGAAAGGATCTGGAAAGACTACTGTACTGAAAAGAGTGGTAGAAAAAAGACCTGATATTAAGATTCTAAACGCTGGCGACTATTTTGAGAAAGTATTTAAGAAGCATGGTTTTGGTAGAGATACTGGCCAACTTGGTATAAGCAAACAGGAGTATTTGAAATACCATCAGGAAATTTTCCACGAAATGGCAAAAGACCTGAAAAGCAATAAACACACTATAATCGACACACATCTTTTCATTCACAAACCTGAAGGATATTACCCCGGATTGCCAATTTTTGCTTTGAGTGCTATTAATCCTGATGTTATCGTAATTGTGGACTATCCTCCACAAGATATTCTAAAAAGAAGGAGAAAAGATGAAAAAGAAATAGGAAGGAAAAGGGTGGCTGAACAAACAATTGAAGGTGTTAAGAAAGAACAACAAGTTCAAGAAAGCTATGGTTATGTTGCCTCTGGCATTATCGGATGCACATTAAAAATTCTGAAACAAAATAGAAAAGAAAAGTATCCGTTTGAACATGCTGAGAAGAATGCAGAAGAGATTTTAAAGCTTTTTTCACAGTAATATAAATGATTAGATATGGTGAAAAGCAAATCCTATCAGGCCTATCATGAAGTTATAACAGGCTCTATGTTCTCTGGAAAAACTAGAGAGCTTCACAGGCAATACTCTATATTCAAATCATGCCAATTTAATGTTCAAGTTTTCAAGATGCATATCGATACACGATATTCTAAAGATCAGATAATCACTCATGATGGCTTGGTTTTTGACAAGGAGGATGTTTTCATTGCAAAGGATGTTAGAGATATTGAAACCTTGATAAAGAAGGATACTGATGTGATAATGATTGATGAGGCTCAATTCTATGGTATAGAATTGCCTGAGAAGATAGATGAATGGGTGAAACATAATAAGATTGTTGTGACAACTGTTTTGCCGAGCGATTATCGAGGAATAACGTTTGGACCAGCTGGTGATTTGTTGGCTAGAGCAGATAGAATCACTCAAGTGTTTGCTAGATGTATGCATCAAGAAAATGGTGAATTTTGTCATAAACCTGCTACCAGGACGTTCAGAAAATCCTCTGTTAAGGATGTTGTTGTAATTGGTGGTGCTGAGACTTATGAGCCGAGGTGTAGAGAGCATCATTGGATAGTTGGAAAGGAGATGAAGTAATATCAAACCTTTAAATAAATTGAGATAACTATTAAATTTGGTGTTGATATGGAAAAACTAGTTATTGAACATGTGCACAAAGATCTAGAGGAATTAAAGAAAAATGTTTCAATTATTATCCACATCCTCTCAGAGGAAGGAAAGCTAACAGAAGAGACAAAAGCGCGATTAAAAAGAGCCCGACAAACATCTGATTCAGAATATATGAAGTTAGATTAAAATGTGGGAAATTTTACTTTCTCCTGATGCTCAAGATTTCTTAAAAAAAATTGAAAAACATATTAAAGAAAAAATAAAGAAAAAATTACATAAACTAAAAGATAATCCATTCTATTATTTGGAACACTTTGAAGGTGATGATTACTATAAATTTCGTGTTGGTGTATACAGAGCACTAATTGATGTCGATCACAAAAATAAGACGTTGAGAGTCCGGATAATAGACCATAGGCGCAGAATATATAAAAGAAAATTTTAATTACTAACTTTAATAAATAAGCTGGAGTAGATCAGCCTGGCTAGATCGCGGCGCTCATGGACTGTGTTAAATGAGCTATGATTTAATGATTAAGAAACGCCGAAGTCGTGGGTTCAAATCCCACCTCCAGCAATCAAATTAGTGTTTCTTTTTTGAACTTCTAACTTCAGGCCTATTTACGAGCTTTTTATATCCAATGAAAATCAGAACACATAACTCAATCAAAATCACTATTACTCTCACAAACTTGGACATACCAGCAAAATATCTAACAGTTCCATATATCGAAGCCAAAACTCCACCAAACATGAATCCAGTGCCTATAAATTCAACTGGCCAATAGATTCCTACAACAATTGCAATTAAACCTACTGGGGTTGCCATAAAGAATGTATTTCTTTCATAATTTTTTCTGGCATTGTCGTATTCTTTACTACAAAGATCACATTTATCAAATATCTGGCAGCCTTTTTCATCATATTTCCATATGGGTGTTCCACCTTCTCTAAAGCATTTGCTCTCATTCATAGAATCATAAGTACATGTGTTTGGCAATGTGGTAGGAACTGATCGTGGGTATGAAAATCTATCAGGAGGACAATAATCGTCGTATTTTGGTTCTTGTAGTATAGCATCGGCAGTTAATCCTACTAATAGTGCGAATAAAACTGCTATTCCAAATATCATTGCTGCATGTTTGAAGAAATGTTGCGCTTCCATTTTTATCACTTAATCAATTAAGGTATGAACATTTGATTCATCTGATATTGGATCTGTATCATATAATTTTATATCGTTGGGAATTTGAAGACGCATGTATTTAAAATGTCCACTTTTTACCCCTTTGTTTGGTATTGCTATATAAGGTCTTCCATTATGATCATGCAAGATTCTTGCATTTGGATATCCATTTTCCCGTACAACTTCTAGATATTGTTGTATTGTTGTCATTAAAAATAATTAGACTATCAAATATTAATCAGTTGCTATAACTTTTTCACGCTCATAAAATTCTCTTCTACTTTATCCCAGTTGATAACATTAAAGAAAGCTGCGACATATTCTGCTCTTCTGTTCTGATATTTTAAATAATAACTATGTTCCCAGACATCTATACCTAACACCGCAACTTTTCCTTGACTTATCGGGTTATCTTGATTAGGAGTTGTCACTATTTCTAATTCTTCTTTATTCACAACAAGCCATGCCCACCCACTACCGAAATGTCCGATTGCTGATTTAGAAAATTCTTCTTTGAATTTATCGAAATCCCCAAATTTTTTCTTAATTGCTTCAAGAACTTCTCCTTTTGGTTGAATATCTTTTTTTAAAATAGGCCAGAAGAATGAATGATTCTCATGCCCACCACCGTGATTTCTAACAGCAGTTCTAATATCCTCAGGTATTTTATTCAGATCTCTCAGTAATTCTTCCACTTTCTTATTTTTCAACTCAGGATGTTTATCTAAAGCAGCATTCAAATTAGTAACATAGGCTTGATGATGTTTGCTATGGTGGATCTCCATCGTTTTAGCATCTATGTGAGGTTCTAAGGCGTCATATGCATAAGGTAATTTTGGTAATTCGTGTGTCGTGTAATCGCCTCTTTTTTTGTCAATAATAGATTAGTAGATTGTATATAAATGCCTTCTTCATTATCAAGTAACCAAATTTTGGCATTTTAGCCATATAAAGGCCCAATCTTTAAATAGTTCAAAATATTAAGATAATAAGGGTCTAGGACCTTTAAATTTTGGGGGTGAAGAAATGGCTGAAGCAAGACTTGTTGTTAGAAGTGCAATTAGAGATATGGTAAAAGGAAAATACAATGTCAGTGAAGAGTTCTTATCAGCTTTGGATGCTGAATTAGCTTCTTTGGTAAAGAGAGCTTCAAAGAGAGCTGAAGATAACGGTAGAAGAACTCTGAAAGCAAGAGACGCTTAAATTGCGTTTTACTTTTAGGAGTTTAAGCTCCCTTTAATTTTATTTTTATCATCGAAAGACATTTATTAAGTAACTTCTCAATATAGGTTGATGCAAGAGAGAAAATTGAGACTCAGTCCTACTGCATTGGCTACATATTTTGATTGTCAAAGGAAATTTTTTTACAGATATATAAGGCAAATACCTGAAAGACCATCTCCGTATTTAGTCCGTGGTAAAATAACACATAAGGTTTTAGAGCATTTTTTCAACTATGTTAAGATTGTTGATATACGTGAAGGAGATTGGGAGAAATTATGGAAGGACTTCAAAAATATTTTGTTTTCGCTAGTTGAAACAGAGTGGAAGTTAATAGGGAGAGAATATGATGATTGTTTCACTGATGAAGCAGAGAAAGAGATGTTCTTAAATGAAACGAAAAGGTTTCTAGACTTTTATGCGGCAAAACTTGCATTTTCTCTATCTGATAAAATTCTTGAACTCGACAAAAAATCACAATGGTTTGAAGAAGAATTAAGAAGATTTTTCTTCCCTAAAGATAGAGAGTTAAAGCTAGAAATTAAAGATGAAGATTTTGCAGGTATCATTGACAAAACAATGAGTTTATTTGGAAAGGGTATTGCAATAGTTGATTACAAGACCTCTAAATCATCTTTACCACATTTTATTCCAGAATCTCATTTGAAGCAGGGCAAGGCTTATGCATATCTGTGGAAGAAGACGTATAATGAGTTACCCAAACATATATCATTCTACTACATGAGATCCGGAGAGAGCGTTTATTATGTCATATCTGATGGTGATGTGAAAGAGATTGAGAGTGATATTAAAGAAATTAGAGGCAAGGAACGTGTGATAAATGAATTCTCTAAGACTCCAGGAACTCTCTGCTTGAGCTGTGATTATTTTAGATATTGCTGGGGTGAATTATCTAGAGAAGATTTTCTAAAGAAGATGAAAACCAATCAATTAGATATTATTAATCCTGCACAATAATTTATGATAGTGCCTCAGTAGCTCAGTCTGGTAGAGCTGTTAGCGCTAATAGCACTTCCATGGTAAGGAAGGGGTCACGGGTTCGATTCCCGTCTGAGGCTAACTATTCCTAGCGTTCAAGTCCTTAGGGTATTCCTTATATCTAAACTTGACAAAGGTGAGATTATGGAAAAATTGGACACCCACAAAACAAAAATCCAAATGGATTATTGGAGAAAACGAGTGTCAGAATCAAGTCTCAAAGCGAAAGACAAAAAGCTTATTGCGGAGTTTATTGACGAGTGTTATTCGAACAATCTTTCGCATAGCAGAGTCTTGTTCTATGCAACAAAACTATGGAAGTTGGCACAATGGAACGACAAGACACTAGACCAATACACGAAACAGAATCTGAAGGAAATTATGAGAAAAATAAACAGTGATGAGAACTATGCCGAGTGGACCAAAGTTGGATACTGCATAGCAATAAAGAAATTCTACCAGTGGCTTGACAAGTTCGAATGGCGGAGCAACAAATATCCTGAACGAGTCGAATGGCTGAAAATAAAGACTCCGAATATTGATAAGGCAAACGCAAAGCGGTTGAAAGATTTGCTCACGGATGCAGATGTTAAACTAATGGTAGAAAATGCAAACAATCTGAGAGACAAGTCAATGATTATTGTGTTGTATGAAAGTGGTGTAAGGTTTGGTGAGCTGATAGAAATGGATATCAACAGCATCAAGTTCGATGAATACGGCTGCATAGTTGACCTCTTTGGAAAAACTGCTGGGCAAAGAACTGTCCGACTGATAAATTCAGTGCCTTTGCTCCATAATTGGATGAGCATTCACCCCAACAAAGATAACCCTAATGCGCCTTTGTGGTGCAGTCTGGATACGGTCAGCAGAGGACATAGATTGGATTACCATTCTGTTGTTGAGATGTTAAAATTCACGACAAAAAAAAGACCAAATGGAGCTGGATATTTATACCCCGTGGAGGTATTTTATAGAGACAGGAAGACTGCAATTAATTCAGGATAGGACATGCAGTTAACTAATATTAAATAGAAACTACTAAATAGTGATAAAGTATATATTTTTAATTCTATTTAGATAATAATGGATAAAGACAAAATAGTGCTTTTTCTCGGTCTCGATGGGAAGGGTTTAATAGATAAAATATTTATCAACATTGCGAAAATAGGCTATCTGGTTTTCAGGTTAACCAGGATAATCTTTCCACAAATCAAGTTTATAGACTTGGGTAAATTCCTATTAAAAGATTCTATAGCAAAAATCAGAGGAACCTATTTTTTCTGCAGGTCAATAAGCGAGGATTTAAGCATCATCATAGGAATATGGGAAAAAGATGTGATAAGCATGTTCAATCCTCAAGCAGAAGATGTTGTTATTGATGTCGGGGCACATATAGGATTGTATACCTTCCTAGCTTCAGATAGAATTGGAAAGAAAGGTGTAGTGATTTCTCTAGAACCGCATCCCGATAATTTCAGGCTTTTGAAGAAAAATATCAGGCTTAACAAAAAAACAAACGTGATGCCACTACAGTATGTTGTATGGTCAGAAAATAAAGTATTAAAATTATATGAATCCGTATCAATAGGGGCACATCATTCCGTGTTTGGGGCACGCAAGGGGGTTTCAGAGAGTTATATATTAGTCAATACTATTACTATTGATAGTTTAATGGAAAAATTAAAAAAAAGGAAGGTAGATTGGATAAAAATAGACGTTGAGGGGTCGGAGCTGGAAGTCATAAGAGGAGCAAAGAAAACACTTTTGAAGCACAATATAAAGATTATTGTAGAATGTATTTCAAAAAAAAGCTATTTAAAAACTAAAGATTTCTTGGAGAAATTGGGATATTCCATGAAACGGACCCCACTAAAATTTTATTATTTTGCCTATAAAGATTCTCCACATCCATGAGTCAAGTGATAGTATATGGTATAGGGCTTTGATGTTCTTATTCGTTTTCCACAGTTTCTACAAACTTTTTTATTTTCTATCATCAATTATAATTCTTTCTTACATATAATAAAAAGATTTCTATAATATAGTCTATAGTAACATTTCTAAACATAGCCATTTGGCATTGACAAACTTCTTCATGGCCTTTATGATCATTAAAACGGAATTCAAAATATCTTTTCATATCACTAAATA
>CAYJVB010000012.1:0-23526 GCA_964373575.1 uncultured archaeon
AGTCCGATATTATACTTTCTGTTCAACTAAATTGGGTAATTAAGCAACGATACCTCGAACTTGATCTCAAAGAAATCTTTAAATACTTTATCTGACAAAAATGGTAATACAAAAGTGGTAATGATGCCGTACCAATTCGATTGTTGAAAATTAATTTCTGTGATTTATTTATTGATAATAATGTAAGTTTCCTCTTTGGCTTTTTCTTTAGCTTCTAGGCTTTAGTTGCTTCACAGGTGTTTTCTCATGATGTTACTACATATTAAAAAATTTGGAGGTGAAAAAATGACAACAGGAATATATGTTAAACTAGATCATGGAATATGTTGGACAGGCGCTGAAGAACTTATGGATGATCAAAATGTGCGTGATGCTGTTAGGAAATATATGGAGTTATTATCTGGGGGACATCCAAGGAATCAATCTGCAACTTATAGTCATATAGGAGGGAGATGTCACGTTATTGGAGAACTACCAGATCCGTATCGTGGTTATTAGAAATGAAAAAAATAAATTGTAGAAACTTATTTAGTGATTATTTTATTATTTGTTATAAGTGAATACAATAAAGAATGTAGTATTGAAACTATTAATAATTTCTAAATTCTGAAATGATTTTCTAACCATATAAATCTTCAACTAATTTACATTCACATAAATTGAATTTTAATGGTAAAAAATCAACGTTCTTCTTGGTGCATGGAGTGTTATATTCTACATGATGATGGAACTGGTATCGTTTCACCTAAAGTCAGGCATGGTATTGTGTTTGCTGATTCACAGAAATTTGGAAGAATCGCCTTATGTGAATATCATTTACTAGACGTTGTGAGATCACAGCCTCATAGATATAGAGATATACCTATAACAATAAACGCTATTGAAATTACTAGAACGCCCTACGATAATAGATATGGTTATATTTGGTTGGCCGAAGGTGATAGCCACAGCCGAGCTTTTTATCCAGAAGCTATGCCAGAAGAAGGAGACATTGGTAGATACAAATTATTAACACATCCTTATTTAGGACAACCTTTAACTAGTGATTTATTATTTTCTTTAAATACAGGTGATACTCTAACTGCTTACTTTCTTTGAAGATGACATTAATTACTAATTTTTATATTTTGAAATACATAGGATATCAAGGAAATAATGTCCTACCAAGACTTCTTTCATCTTAAGAGGAATCTTGTAATACTGATAGCGTTAGTCCTACTACTTTTGGTTTTTGGTCTGGTTTTCAGAAACAGACTTTCCACATTAGGTAGAACAATAGACGTGGTTTTTCCAAGCGAACAACAGGTTTTAGATAAATTGATGCGACATACAGGTATGCAAAATTATTTAGGATGGGAAATAGAGATAGTTTACTTCTCAGAGCAAGACGTTAAGGAACTTGTAAGAAAACAACCAACAATATATAGTGATGTTAATACAGATGTTTATCGTGTTACTTTCAGGTCAAATAATACTGGTTTGCTAGTGCTTTATGACTATGATAATGACAAGATCGTCAAAAAGTTTGAAATATTGAATCCTCAGCTGGCCTGAAATTTTTTTAACCTTTAAAACTATAATTGTTATAGGTAAAATGTTGAAAACTTTCTTAATCTCACTATTTCTTTTCGTAACTATTTTTTCTGTAATAGCTTATGCGAATCCGGCAATTTTTAATCCCGTCCCAAAAGCAGGAAGTTACATCAATGGTGGCATAAATCAATTTTCAATAAATGTGACAGATTCTAACTTGAATACGACAAACGTTTCTTTATTCATACGGGCACAATCGCAGGTTTCCCCTGATATATGGGACAGACATTTCTTGACTTGCCAGAACTATACTCTTTCAGATTGGTTCTGTGCAAAAAATATTTCCCTTTTGATAGCCGGGGATGATACAGTTGAAATTTTCTTCTTCACAGCATCAGATAATAATGGAAATCAGTCAAGCAATGGAACAGCATCAAGTTCTCTCAGTTTGACTATTGATGTTAATCCACCAAAAGTCCAGTCAATCAATATACAGAACTTCAGTTATGTTGGAATAAACCAAAAAGTTGAGATGAATGTCATTGATACGTCTTCAGGTATTAACAGATCGAGAGTGTTTTTCAGGTTTGGAAATTCTAGTTTTAACTCAAGTTGGGAAAATACAAGCTATGATAACAACTTGTTCAAATATAACTGGACAATTTCGTCTCTTGTGACAAATGGAAGTTATTATTTGTACTTCAATGCCACAGATAATGTCGGTAACACCAATGTTTCAAAACTAGCAGATGTTTTTGTCGACAATGAATTACCTACAATCACTATAACATCGCCAACACCTAGCAAAACTTTGTTTGATAATGCTAGTTTTGCTGTAAATGTAAAAGACAGTTATTCCGGATTAACCAACTCCACTTTGTACAAAATTGGCAGCATCACTGATATTCTGTCTTGCGGTGGTACGAAAAATGAGATTAACTGTACTGTTAGTTTTGATTCGACCAAATTACCAGATGGATCATATTCACTTGTGTTCTCAACATCAGATGTTGCTGGAAATCAGAATAATGCGTCTGTTCAAGTCCAGGTGAACAACACAAAGGTTTCTATTAGCATAGCTTACCCTTCTAATGGTGCTTATGTAAGAGGTGTTGCACAGATTAACGTTACAATCAACAATATAGCGACAGGAATAAACAAACTTCAATTAAGATGGGAAAATTCAACTGGTGTAGGCAACTGGCAAGACATGACTTGTGGCGTGGATTATAAGTGCTATTACAACTGGGATACTGTTAGTTTTTCTGAAACGACTTACACGTTCAGATTCAATGTTACAGGAACGTTAGATTATTTAGTTGGAAAGACAACAACAATAAGTGTTGATAACACAAAGCCTCTGATCACAATCCAAAAACCTACTGAGACGAAAGTTAATGGGACGATTACTGCTTCTGTTATTATTTTGGATGGTTCTGGTGTTAACGAAAGTAGTGTCAGGTTCAACATATCTACTTCGTCTGATACAATGACATGCACATCATTTGAAGGCGGCAAAAGACTTTCATGCGGTAGGACATTTGATACAACAAAGATTTCAGATGGCACATACACAATGTATTTCTTGGCATCAGATCTTGCGGCGGCGGGTAATCAGAATATTGAATCTATGCAAACTGTTGTTGCTAATGCTGCTTATTCAGCTAATCTAACAGGAAGTCAAGAAACTTCAACCACAACGACAGTCACAACAATGCCATTGAATTTAACAAGGAAGCAAGAAAGTGAAACTAAATCCGAGGGTATTGCAGCCAATTTGGTCACAAATGTAGCGACTTTTGTAAAATCAAATTTCCCAACAGTTGGAGTCACTTTATTTCTAATATTAGCGACATTCGCTTACGTTTTTTACATCCGTAAGAAGCCATGGAAAACTTCGTATTAATAGAAATTAATTTATCATAAAACTCTAATAATAATTCATGAATTACATTGATTTTTCGATTGCTGTGTCGATATTCCTCTTCTTTTTTGCAGTTGTCATACTGTTCACAAGCAATTATTTTGGAAACTTGTCAACACTTACAAAAAGTTTTGAATATAGAGATGTTGCAACCAATTATTTCAACCAATTTTTTAATAAGAAAGGTACACCATCTAATTGGGAAACAAGACCTGGAACTTCGCCTGTTGAGGTTGGTTTGACAGAAGATATATATAAAGTGCCTGTTTTGGTGAAGGAAACCGCTCCTCTAGCTAGAAGTAATGAACAGATAACTGTAAGGTTGACATTTGACCAGGATTGCATAAGCAAGGTGTGGAATGATACAGTAAGGGTTTATGATGAGGATGATAACGAAACAAAATACGAGTTAACGGGTGTAACTTTTTGTTCGAGCCAGTTTTTGCAGTATGGAAATTTAAGCTGGGAATTGAACGCATCAGGAAATGAAAGGATCAAATATATAATATATTATTCTGGTAACAGGAATATTACCGGGTCCAATTATACAGCATTAATTTCAAGCTCATCTAGCTTTAGACCAACTGATAGAGATGCGTGGACAGAGGCGACTGGCAACTGGACAAGATATGGGGGGAATAGTGGTACTGTGGTTTTGGATAATGCAACTGCGATGAAAGGAAATGCGAGCGTAAACATAACAGGAACATTCAATGCATCCACACTAGGATTGCAATATAATCCGAGCGAGAATATAACTGGTGTTGACAACAACTGGTTTATCAATGGGTGGGTTTTAATTGATAATGTCACTGCTTTGAGCGGTGCCAATATAGCTTTAAGTGATTTCAACGAAAGCATCAGCATTAATTTTTCTAATAATCTAACTGCTAATACATGGCGTCAGTTTTCTGTTGAACTAAGTTCTAATGGTGGGTGGACCGGATGGACTGCATTCAATGCCACCAATGGGATTGATTATGTTGTGTTTTATGCAACAAATAGTTCTCCTGGAATAACTAGGATAATGAAGATTGACTATCTTTATTTCAGTAAAAAACCTCTAGACATAAAAGTATCACCAGAAGAAACGATTCCTGGTATATCATATTCTAAGCTGCAGGCACTGAGAAACTTGAGCACAGATGAAATTGGAAAGATAATTGGCAAGGACTATAAAGTAAGGATAGAGGTACAGAAGGAAAAATGAGTAAAGGTCTACTTCTAACCTTGGAGGCTGCAGTTGCAATACTGATGATACTGTTTATTGTTGTTCTTGTCTATAGAAATCCGAGGGAAGTTGCTACTTTGAGAGATGTTGATTTGAAATTGAAGGGGTATGATGGATTGGTTGCTCTAGAAAGGAGGGGTAACCTAAGAAAAAGTGTAATTGAAAATGATGCGGCGGAAATAAAGAATGACTTGGGTCCTTTCATACCTGATTCTATCACGTATGATGTTGTGCTTTACAATTCAACTCAAAATTCCACTAAAGCTAACACAACAAACTATCCAGCAACTATTGATAGCCAGTCGTATGTTCTTGTTGTCAGCTACTTAATAGCGGGGGATGTTGAAAATTACACACCGCGTGACGTAAGGGTTTTTATGTGGGGATTCAATTGAGGAAGAAGGGTCAGATATTTCTAATCTTGGCTGTAATTATTGTTATTGTTTTGATTCTGCTTAGACTTAGCGTCAACTTGCCAGACATTGCACAAAGGGAAAGAGAACTTCAAGGAACTTTTGAAAGAAAATTTTTTGTAAATAGCATTGAGGAATTGAGAAAAATTGCCGAGATATTATCAAATCAGCCAGAAAATATAACAACCAATACTTTTGATTTTGCTAATTTCAGTAAAAACAGGATGAATGAGAGGCTGACTGATTTCGAGATGTTGTATTTGTCTATGTGGACTCAAGATACGGGCAATCAGATGAATGTTTCTGTCGTAAACATGCTTGGGCAACATGTTACCATGACATTGACACTAAATTCGTCGCCTACGTTGACACAAACAAATAGCAGCCTCTTCAACATTAGTAGATGGGATACAAATTTTAGCATAACACAGGGAACGGATTACAAAATAACAATAAGGTTCAACAACACTTATGGGGAGAATGTGACTGCTGAAACCAAAAATGGCCAGGATGTCTTCACTACATATTTTGATGTTACGATAAGGGGGAAAGAAACCACTTATAGAAATAAGTTTCAGAAATCATATAAATTACGTGTGTAATTTTTGTTTTAGCATATGAATAGATGGTATTGATAATATGAATGACAAAGGTGTTAGCCCGTTTATTGCCTCAGCTCTACTGATAATGTTTGGAATAGCTGCACTGTCGCTATCATTAACTGTGGTAAAACCAGCTCTAGAAAGGGCGCAGGATTCTGCAGTTGCAAATGAGGCTATGAATAATCTCAGGTTGATAGACAACACCGTGAAAGAAGTGGCATCTGAGGAAAAGGGAGCTAAAAGGACTTTAAACATAAGGTCGACTGACGGTCTTTATGAGGTTGATGCTAGGCTTGATTATGTTAATTTCACCCATGACATGCAGCAGAATCTCAACTTTGGAGCGGCTAGAGACGTTGTCAATATCACATTAGAGAGCAATAAATTGAAGCTTTTTGTGTCTTACACTAATGTTGATATTATAGGGAATGCTCATATTCCAAAGGGGGTAAAGCAAATAACGATTAAACATGAAGGCACGAATACTACCAATAGTAAGCCTATGATTAACATCTCAAATTAATCTTGATACTATTTCAGAGAAATACTTAAGATAGAGAACAACGAATAATTATGCTATGTCCTCTTGGAAAAACATCAAGTGTCCTGACTGCAAGAAGCCTAATGACAGAGATAAGTTGAAGGCAAGAAGGGGTGTGTGTATTTTCTGCGGGGTAAAAATAATTTCCAATCTGAACAGTTTCAAAATTTAGCCGAACATACCTGAAAAAACATTTGAATAGCCTTGTTGTGGTTTTTCTCCTTCGCTGCATTGATGATGTATCCATTTTCCTTGGCTTCTTTTCATGCATCTGTTGCAGCCTATATCCAAGCAATTATCGCATTCCATCATTTCGTTAGAAGCAAAACTGCATTTAGGGCACTTGATTTCCATTCGACCCACATAATTATTTTGGCGAGGGCGTATAAATATAATATCGTGGTAAAATGAAGAAAAAACATATTGACCACCCTGCAGTTGTTAAGAAAAATCTCAAATACTCGACTATAGATGGTTCAGCTTCTGCTTCCTCTATTGGATTTTCGAGCTCATATCTCAGCCCTTATGCCATTTTTCTTGGTGCTTCCAATGAGCAGATTGGCTTGTTAACAGCGATACCTGAGCTTTCTGGTCGCTTATCTGAACTTTTTTCAAGCAATATTATCGAATACTTTAAGAATAGAAAAAAGGTAATATCAATTTTCAAGATTTTACAAATGTTAATGTGGATACCGATATTTCTTGTCTTTTTGACCCCGCAACATGCTGTATGGTTGTTGATTTTATTTTATTCTGTAGAAATGATAAGTGGCTTAGTTGTGGCTCCAATTTGGAATAGTCTCATGGGTGATATTGTCCCCGATAAAATAAAGGGAACATACTTTGGCAGAAGAAATAGAATTATAGATTTTTCACTATTGACCTCGATGTTAATAGCCGGCTTATTGCTAAACCATTTTGCGAACTTAAATTTGATTTATAGCTTTGGACTGATATTTCTTATATCCATCGTAGGAAAGTTTGTTTCATTAATATTTTTGAATAAAATGCATGAACCTGATTATTATGTTGATGAAAAGAGTAAATTTAGTTTCATAGATTTCATTAAGAAAATGAAAAGTACTAATTATGGGATATTTGTGATGTATTTTTCTTTATTAACCTTTTCGGCTCAAATAGCTGCACCATTTTTTTCTGTATACATGTTAAGACAACTGAAATTTGACTATCTCACCTATACGTTAATTTCAACATCATCTGTTGTAGCAAGTTTTCTAACTTTTCCAATATGGGGCAAACATTCCGACAGATTTGGAAATTTCAAAGTAATTGCATTAACAGGAATGTTAACTTCATTAATTCCACTATTGTGGTTGTTTTCAATAAACTCGATATATCTTATGTTTGTCAATGCGTTTGCCGGATTTGTTTGGGCCGGCTTCAATCTAGCTAGCTTCAATTTTGCATTTGATACAGTTTCGCCAGCAAAGAGAGTTAGAGCCTTTTCTTATTTCCATGTGTTGGTTGGGATTGCTGTATTTTTTGGAGCTACATTGGGTGGATATTTGATGAGTTTCGGATCTTGGTTTTCGTATCCAATTTATTTTGTTCTCATAATATCTGGTATACTCAGATTTCTAGTTTCAATTATATTTCTACCAAAAATTAGAGAAGTAAAGAAAGTAAAGAAAATCTCTAAAGGAAAATTCTTGTGGTCAATATTTGAAGAAGAAGTGAATTTAGGATTGACGTATCCTAGGATCTTAATCAGAAAAAGGTCGAAGATTCCTAAAAGGACATTGGAAAAATTGATCGGTGAAATAAGAAGATTTATGGAGTGGGTATTTAAGAGATAAATGCAGGAGGCAGGATTTGAACCTGCGAACCCACTAAGGGACAGGGTCCTAGGCCCTGCGCCGTTGACCAGGCTTGGCTACCCCTGCATGAGCATAAAGTGTATTCGTTAGATTTAAATTCTTAGTTAAATTATAACTGTCTCAACTTAACTTAATGTGGCTTTTCTTGAACTCGTTTAAAACTCTGCTTAAAAAATCAGATACTATATATTCTTTGTTATTGACCTCCCAAATCCAAACTAATATTTCTAAAACAATACCTGTTTCAGTTATGTCTTTAATATTAACTACAGGTTGAAATCGAGAATATTCTGTTGGTCTCTCTAAAATCTTTTTCAGTGTAGGAATTTTGATAAATTTCATGATAATGGGTTTCTCCTTTTTGGGTACATTGGGTAGAATTTTTTCGTGTTCTTTGCAGACATCAAGAATTACCGATTTTATTTCCTCCAGATTTGCTGTTATTGGTACTGTTAATTTAATTGGAATTCTGAGGAATTCACCTTGTGTGTAATTGATGATATTTGACCCGATTAATGTGGAGTTTGAGACGACAACTATGCTGCCGTTATTGCTTCTAAGAACTGTTCTAAGCAATGTGATATCCCTAACTCTTGAAATTCCGGCTTGAGGGGAGCCACCCACTTCAACCCAGTCGCCTATTTTAACTGGTCTTTCTAAAGCAAGAATTATGCCGGCAAAGATATTCTGTAAAATTTGCTGGGAGGAGATGGCTATCAATATACCAGCTATTCCTAATGCAGCTACAAGAGTAGAAAGGTTGAGACCCAGAATTTTGCTGATGCCGATGTATAAAGCTAAAGCATAGATTGCATAAGTTGCTATGCGTGATAGGGCTTTAGAGAGGGCTGGAGTTAATCTGTCTCTTGTCAGTATCCTTAAGATCATGTGAATTAGGCTACCGATTACATAAGTTCCGAACATCAATAGCATGAATATTAAGATGCTTTCGGTTGTTATTTGACCGTAGAAAATTTGTGCCATGAGAGAATATTAGTAGAGATTAATTATAAATTTGATTTATCTGTTAATTATTTTTTCATTAATTTGAAAGAAATGGTCGTACCCATTTTTTGGAAATAACCGAGAGTTATATTAAGCATCCCGAGCGGTTCAACCAGTCTTGCAGACTTTAATGCACCCACGTCAATCGGTTCAAAACCCAGATCTCTAGCTAAATCAATAACTTTTTGCTTTGAATCGTTATCATCCCCGCAGATGAATACATTTGCTGAACCTTCTTTAAATTTGGGTGAGGATTGAAGAACATCGGCAAAAATCGTGTTGAATGCTTTTACAACTTTCGCCTTTGGGGCAATTTTGGCAATCTCCTCAGCAGCAGATGTAGTGAACCCAACATCTAAACCGCTAAAATCTTTGGTCAATGGGTTTGTAATATCCACCAAAATTTTTCCGTCTAAATTTCCAACCATGCTTAGAACATTTTTCACGTTATGCCAACTTACGGCTAAAATTATCACATCCCCGAATTCTGCTGATTCTTTTATAGAGCCGGCTTTCACATTTTTTCCAAAATTACTTGCCATTTTTTTAGATTTTTCTGGATCTCTTGATCCAAGAAATACTTCATGAGAAGTTTTAGAAAGTGCTTTTGCAAAACTAGATCCCATGTTTCCTGTTCCAATAATTCCTATTTTCATATAACAAACTTTGTTTTTGGATTTAATAAAAGATGGCTAATTATTTTTTACGTTTGGTAGATGAGATAAATTGTTTAAGCATAAGTGGGATAAGGTACTTTATTTGATGATAAAATCGCTGTACTCCATCGCTCAATAAGGCTCGATTCATGCGGCGAAACGAACTTATAACTCGCAAATCTTTAGTAAACTGAATATTATATTGTCGTTCCCATAGACGAATTACCATATTAAAATCTTCAGGTTCCATAATGCTATTGATCGACTCATCAAATCCTCCGATTTCCATAAACGCTTTTTTACGAATGGCGACGTTTCCCCCCGGAAACCCCTGGAATCCACACAAGCGTTTTATTAATTGAAAATAGAACGTGAAGTAGTTGCAATTATCAGTAATCCACGAAATAAATTCTCCTCCATCATGATATATATACGGTCCGCCTACTGCATCAATGGTTGATTGACTACTGAAGATAGTTTCAATTTTTTTTAGGTGACCTTGTGGCATGATACAGTCAGCATCAAGAAATACCAGTACTTTGCCTCGCGCTTGATTTGCACCGGTGTTTCTCGTGACGGCAACTCCTTGCTGAGATTGTTGAAAGACACGTATATTGAACTTTTTTATTAACTGGTACGTATTATCTGTTGAATTGTTGTCAACGATGATGATTTCAAAAGGATTCTTTGTGCGCTGTTTTAGTACGGAAACAATGGTTTGCCGAATGTATTTTTCTTCATTATAGGCAGGAATAATGACCGAAATATATAATTTTTTCCATTTATCCATGTTATATTTATATTTTTGAAAAATATCAAGGATGCTCCCACCGAGCATCTTAGAATTTGAGAATCCCCAACTGTTTGACTTAAAGAATTATTGTGATTATTGATATTTATGTTTTCAGTTTGAATATTTTTCTAAAAATTAAGGTTAAATTATTGACTAAAATATTCGTGTCTCGTATATAGGAACATCCACTCTGCTTTTTAGTCCACCATAATGTGCATATCCAATTTTATAACCAACGCAAATAGTAACTCTACCAGTGCCAACCGGTATTTCCATTCTACCTTGCTGTGCATCATAAACTATTTTGAATTCATCTTTGGGTATTATTTTTGTTTGTTGTGTCATTAGATATTCCTTATTTATAGTTTAGGCATAAGTTCTTGAAATTCTACATAATATCCAACTTGTGTACTTCTTAAAACTTCCCCAGTTAAACCTGTCCTTTGAATAGTATCGTCAAGAGTGGGAATTCTAACATATCCTCTTGGTAATTCCGAATCAAAATCTTCTAATGTGAACATCTCTTTAAGAATATAATTAACTAATTCATGGCCTGCTTGAGTTCCTTTCGGGACTTCTCCTAGAATTGCATATCCTAAAGCTCCCATTCTAACTGCATACAACATTTTTATAACCTTCAATTTTTTAATTCATGCTGTCACTGTTTACTACTATATAGAAATAACTATTATTTAAAGATTTCTATTGTGTCCTATCCTGAATTAATTAGACTCTTTCTATCTCTATAAAATGAGGATTTCACATTTTCCACATGCTCCCACCGGGATTTGAACCCGGGTTTACGGCTTTCTTCTTAATATCGAAAGGCCATTGTCCTTGACCGGACTAGACTATGGGAGCAATGGGTCCGAGCGGAGTCGAACCGCTGATTTCTGCCATTTTGATCTAATGATCGTCAAGGTTCCGCCGATTTGTCAGCGTCATAACCACTAGACCACGGACCCTTTTATGGAGTTAATTTTGTAATAAGCAATTATTAATCTAACGATAAGTTGGTGATAAAAGGTTTAATCATTGAGACTAGATCTTTGGATTTCATCCTTATAGATGTTGTACGGAGGCCAGCGTTGAATTCGACATCTTCATTTTCGAGAACTGAATTATCTATGTATGTTTCTAAGCCGAGAACATTGCCGAAAGGCGGGACTGAACCTATTTCGCAACCTGTTTGCTCTAAAACTTCATCGGGCTTTGCCAACACTAATCTTTTGCTGTTAGCGGCTTTAGCCAATTTTTCAAGATCAACTTTTCTATCAGCTGCAACTAGAGCTAGGATGAAATTTCCAGTGTCGGATTTCAGAACTAGAGCTTTCACTCCTTCTTGCAGTTTGGAATCGCGGACTTTAGCTGCTTGTTCGGATGTGTAGACTGGTTCATGATCGTATAACTTGTATTGGATTTTGTTTTTGTCGAGGAGTTCTTTGATTTTTTTCAATTGTAGTTGTCCCATGTAATTTCACTTATATTATATGCAAAAATGATTTGTGTTATGTACCATAAAAAATCTCGATAGAATAAATATTCCCCAATTATCAATATAAAACTCTTGCCTGTGGGGATCTTTTTTCCACATATGTTGCCACTGGACCATCTTTCAATAAATATCCTTTTCGTTTTAGATATTTTTCTGCTTCGACTATCAGTTTTTGTTTTGTAATCTCCAAATTGTGCTTGATAAGCATTATGAAGTGACATCGTTACTCTTCTTACAGCACCCGGCATAAACAAATTCTATGTTTGAACATGTACTCCTATAGATTCAAGCCAATACATTGCACCATCAACACTTTTTACTGGTGTTTCAAGTACAACTGAATATGTATCACGCTGCCCTAAATTATATGTCAATAGTGCAGTAATTGTTTCTCTTTCAGTTGTTTTACCATTCAATGCTCCTTTTGGATACAGCCCAATCCATACAGATTTACCGTCATGCATACCCATTTTAGTATATAGTGGTATACTTCTGATTGTTAAACTGCCTGGGTTAATATTTGTCCTAAAAAATATTTTTCCCCAACAACGCACAAAGGACCTAAGACTCTCATATGTAAATTACATATGCATACAGATTAAAAGTTAATTTTTAATTAACACATCTTTATTCTTAATTAAATGGAAAGACTTTCTGTACCACTGATAAAACAACAAAGCGAATTGGCATGCGGTGTTGCTGCATTAAGAATGGTTCTACAGTATTATGGTAAAGATGTTTCTTCTGAGGAAATTATCAAAAGTGTAGGCGGAGTTACAAAGCAGGGAATTAAAGTGATAAAACTTGCTGAGTTTGCTAGAAGTTTGGGGTTTGATGTTGAATGTTACTCGTATAATGAAAAATTAGCGAAAGATAAAGCGAAAATCAAGAAACCGTCGAAATCTGATCTGATAAAATTTTTGAAAAGGAAGGTTCCTGTGATAATTGCTGTTAGATCATTTCTTTTATTCAATAACAAGCCGTCTAAAATGGGGCATTTTATTGTTATCACAGGTTATGATGATGGAATATTTTTGTATAATGATCCTTGGAGCGGTGAGGAACATAGCATTAAAGAAGAGGAGTTGATGTTTGCGTGGTTCAATAATATATTGGAATCGAGTGGGTATTTGATAGCTATTCAATTGAAAAGTTAACTGTACCTTCTTTGGAATATACCATCTTCCATTTTGAGATATGTCGGTAAAAGAGTTTGAAAAGGTATCTGCAAATTTGCGGTAAATATGGCCAACTTGGTTTTTCTCGTGTTTTTAAATAATTTTGAATTAAAGAGTCTACTTTTCCTTTGATTTTAACCTCAACAAAAGACTTAAATCTTTTTATTTCCTTATTTTCAAAATGCAATTAAGCAATGCTACAATGAATGCAACTAAGTATTGCTTAGTGTTTTTTATCCACTTTATTGCCTTATGGCAATAAAGAAGGGGTGATTCTGTTTCTGATTGTCTTGGAATGGATGACTTCAATTAATGAGGTGATATAGATCTCAAAAGGTCAAATATATGTAACAATTGAACAAGTCTATAATGTTTTGAAAAATATTAGATACAAATATACAAAAAGACTTATAATCTTTCCAATATTGGCACTATCTTTAATTTCTGGGATATCTGGAAGTTACGCATTACCACAATTTTCAACATACACTAAATCAGAAACTGCGATTACATCGTCGGTTAAAACCCAACACGTATCACCAAAAAAAGTTAAATATGATCAATCTGGTGTAGATCCACGAAATGGGTGCCGATTACAAGAAGAAAGGATTTATAAAAACGGTTCGGAGTCTTATGTCTTAAGAGGTTATATCTGTCCTGATGTAGACTCTGAAATTTTTGGTATATTAACACTTTCTGCTGATGAAATGTTTATAGATCAAACTGATGGGGCTTTTGTTATGAAACCAAGAAATCCTTACTTTTGGTCTATATATTATCAACTTGCAGAAAAATTATTAGAAATTAAAGATCAAATAAGAAATGCTAGGGCAGATGAATTAGGTTATTACTATTTTCAAGATCCAGTTCAAGATGGGGAAATAAATGGAAATGAAAGGCTAACCGAATCAAAATTAGCACAACCAACAGCTACACCCACAAAACCTGTAAATACTCCAACACCTCAGCCGCCTGAAAAAGATCCTCTTGTATCCAGGTGTTATCCGTTTATTGACCCCCTATGTGGTGTCGGATAATACTTGATTATAAGGTTCGCCATATCTTTCTTTGGAATGTTTCTTTTTCACATTACATCTTATCTATTACCTTACATTAAAGTTGTGAAATATAGTGAATTAAAAAAACCACGCTGGGGGTGGACGATAGAATTCTATTTCGATCCTTTTAATTACCTGCATACAGAAATGAATCTAAATTTCGTATAATGCTATCAATTCATCTTCTCTTGTTGAAAAACTTTTAACGATAACTGGAACGACACCTTTCTCTTTTAAATATTCTATAAGTGAATCTATATCTTCACCACTATAATCCGCCATTACGAACATTTCGCTTGTGGGTATTAGGACAGATTTTCCTTTTCTAAAATAATAGACACCATCATGTTTGTATTCAGTTGAAAGACATGTCTTTCCGTCAGCCAAACTTAATGCGTACATTGTATCACCTTATTTATACGTGTGTAAGATATTTATGTTTTATTTTTCCTATTCTGTAGAAATTTTGATTATGTTTCTGATCTATCCTACCGCTCATAAATCCACTTGGAAGGGCGTTGATTTCTAGAAGGAGCGCTGGGGGTGGGATTTGAACCCACGAGCTCTTTCGAGCGCAGGTTTAGCAGACCTGTTTTATGCCATTTCATCAATGGTGCCATACCAGGCTAGGCGACCCCAGCAACAGCAACAAATTTAAGGCAGTATTTAAAATTATTAATCTATTGGTTTTAATATAGGATATAACAAATATTATATGGAGGTCAGATAAATGCCGATAACAGTAAAAGAAGTTTCTGAAATTTTTGGGAAGGATGTTTTTACAGACAAGGGATTCTACTGCGGAAAAGTAAATGATGTAGAGCTCGACCTGTCAAGATTCAAAGTAAGATCCCTAGTTATTGCAGCGGCAAAAGGTTCGTTCCTTGGCAACATGGTTGGGGGAAAGAAGGGCGTGATTGTTCCATACCCGATGGTTCAATCTGTTGGAGATGTTATTGTTATTAAGCATATTACAACACCACTGCCAGAAGAAGGAGACAAATAGTGAAATTTCCAAAACAAACTCCAAATATAAAGTGGGAAAGGGCTGAAGACGCGTATTTACTATTTCATCCTATTAACAAACAGCCATTCCAGATAGATGAATTGGCTTTTATGATCTGGGCTCAGTGCGATGGGAAGACTTCCGTTCAAAAGATTGTTGATGTGTTCACTGTTGGAAGCAATAGAGAAATTGTCACAGCATCTGTTAATGGAATTTTAGATAAGCTAAAAGATGCTGGATTCATAAAATAAATTTTATCCTTTCACTTGTCTCAATGTTTTGACACCAGCAACCTCGAAATAGGTTATCTCTTGACCGGATGTTAGCTTGCCTTTTAGCTCTTCCGGAACTTCGAGGTCGAATGTTGAGAAGTCTACGGTGTCCATTATTTGTACTTTCTCTCCCATGAGTGCTAGGACTTGGCCGGTTTTTCTTGAGATTATAGGAACATCGATGCTTGCATCAGCTGGCCTGACTAAACTCCTTCTTCTGTTGTCGAATAGACCAATGGCATCGACTCTTGCTTTTGCTGCGCCATGTTTTCCTGATTTGGACACGCTAATATTGTCAACTTTGCATGGAACATCATCAATGAGAACAAAGCTTCCCTTCTTAAGGCTTTTAATAACACTAACAGTTTTTTCCAAGAAATCACCATTATCTATATGCTATCTTGATGTCATTTGCTTTTATCGTAACACGGCCTGCGTGCTGGGCTGCGATCCATGCATCGGTTGCAATTTTTTCCGCTATTTCCAAAAGTGATTCTCTTAGGGCTTTAACAGCTGAAACTGAAACTCTTTCTGCTCCTCCTTCTCTGGCTAGTTTTTCTAGAGGTGCAAAAGGAAATTCACGGACCATAACACCACAAAACAATTCGATAAAAGTAATTGGGGGGGAGAATATTTAAGGTTTGTTCAGATTGGAAATTATTTTTTGTAACCTAGCATGAACACCACATTTTTATCACACTTTTTTCCAGTTTTTCCAAATCCCAAGGCCAACCAACATATCCAGTTAATTTTCTGTCACCGATGTAAGCTGTGTATTTTGTTACTCCTAGGTCCGATGTATCATATTCAACTATTACTTCTTCACCACTTTGTAAAAAAAATGTATAATTATCTGTTGCCATGTAAATTATTAAGTAACATGATCTTAAATTGTAGTATCCCACATTAATGTCCTCCTAGGAAAAAAAGAAGATTATTCAAAACCAGCATTTCACATGCTGAAACTAAACAAAAGAAAGATCAGATGGATTGTAAGAGAAGAAGAGGCGAAAATGAAGTTTAACAACTAATTTATTGCTCAAAGTAAGATTTTACGAAAGTATCTAATTTTTCTAGCGTTTCTATTTTATGGCCTTCTACTGTAATAGTAGTTCTTCCCGGTTTTTTACGTGCTCTTTCAACAATATTTGGGGGATAAAAACGGACACGATATTCTGCAAAAAGACTAGAACTTCCTTTATAGATTTCTATTGATCCTGCACCTACTTCATTGAAGGCGTACTTACTGTCGGCTTTTTCATTTAGGAAATCTACAAATTCTTGTACAACTATATGATAATCCACATGTGATCCAAAGGAATAACTCCTTTGTTCGGTGGTTTTCTTTAAATCAGAAACTTTTATTTTCGACATTTAATTATTATTTCGTCCGTAAGGAATTTATACCTGAAAACCATAAATTTAGAATATGTTATCTTATGTTTTAGTTGAAGTTTCGGGTAATAATCATCTTACAGTAAAAGAAGCTATATTGGATCAGTACGGTAATTCTGGTGTAGAACAGGCGTAAGTAGTAACAGGTCCCTATGACGTTATTGTGACAATTAAGGGTCCGAATCTGGATTATATTGTGAGCTCGGTTCTTGGTATAAGGAAGATATCTGGTGTTATTCGAGCCCTAACTTTGAATGCTATTGATGTGGAATAAAAAGATGCTTAGGGTTTTGTGCAAAGCTTTTTCATCAAGCTTTGCACAATAACCCCATCCTGCACAAAAACTCAAGCGTGTGATTTTTGATGCTTCTAGCTATCAAAGAATGGTGTGATTTTTAGAAGTTGCACAAAAAGTAGCTGCACAAAAATGTTAAAACACAGAAATCTAAAACAATTATTTGATGCCAGAGAAAGGGTCAAGGTAATGCGTGGGTTCAAGAATCCTGAATCGGCTAAGGCACTTCTTGATTTGCTGATAGTTTACTATAACTTTATTAGAATACATCAAGGAATTAGAATGACACCTGCAGAGATGTGCTGGGTAAATCTAAATCTTGGTCAGAATAAGTGGTTAGGATTGATTTACAGAAGCAAAATAACAGAATTAACGTCTACCAGCAAGTATTAACAAAATAACTAAAATTATGAAAAAAATTATTATTGCCTTGTAATCGATTACTCCTTTTTTCTTTTTGTTCATAATTATCTACTTTGTTTTTTGCTCTTTTTATGGTTTTTATTCTTCTCTAATTCTTTCACTCTATCATCTAAATCTAAAACGACAAGTCCTATTAACGTAATTGCCGAACTTAAAACGCCTATCAATAAAGAATCATTGCTGAATTTGTAAGCTGTTATTCCAACCAAAATGGCTAAACCTATTATGGTTTGAGTTTCTTTTATTTTCTCTGAAATTCAAGACAACCTTACCATACGAAAATAAACTTAATTTTTGACTTCTTAAACTTTCAAAAATCATATGTTTTCACCAACCGAAGAGTTTACAAAACCAATTTTGTTTTTATTTATTTCTGCACAATAAATCTCTATTAAACCCTGATTCCATAAATTATTCTCATGGATAATATTATGTTGTCACCTTCGAAACTTTCATTATTCAAAGACTGTAAACGCTGCTTCTGGCTGGATGTCAACGAAGGTGTAAAAAGGCCTGCAGGCATTTCTTCATCCCTGCCAAACGGGATTGACCTGATTTTAAAGAGACACTTTGACGAGTTCAGGAGCAATCATGCTCTGCCACCAGAAATCAGCGGGAAACTGAACGGCCACTTATTCGATGATATGGAGACATTAAAAACATGGAGGAATAATTTCAAGGGGCTCCAATACGAAGATGAGGAGAGCGGGATGGTTCTCAGAGGCGCGGTCGACGACATGTTCGTGACCGAAGACGGCTATTTCATTCCAATCGACTTCAAAACCAGAGGCTTCAAGCTGAAGGAGAACTCCCATGAGTACTACCAGCACCAGATGGACATATACTGCTTCCTGCTGGAGAAAAACGGGATGAAGGCTGGGAATTTTGCATGCCTGCTGTTTTATTACCCGACAAGCACTGAGGGCAGCGGAAAGTTCAGCTTCGAGATTGAGATGGTCAAAATGGACACAAACAAAGAAAACGGCGAGAGGCTTTTCAGGGACGCCGTCAAGTTGCTATTTGGACCTATACCTGAAGCCAATCCGAATTGTGAATGGTGCAGGTGGAATAGGAATTGAAATAGAAAATTTCAACATTAAATATTTCAAATTGTTTTTGTAATACATGAGTATTGTAGTTTTCTCTAGCGATAAAAAATTTATAGAAAAAACCTTCCCTTCGGAGGAAAATTTTGAACAAATAGTAAAAGACAACTCAAAATTGTTGTTCGGAACAAAAACAATATATTTGGATTTCAAAAATAAGGTAGATGCTAGATCTCTAGGTGGAACTATTCCAGATGCGTTTTTGTTTGATTTAAGTGACAAAGAAGATCCACAATTTTATCTCATAGAAGTTGAACTAAGCAAACACGACTTTTTTAGCCACATTTTTCCCCAAATTACAAAGTTTTTTACTTTTTATCGAAATTCATCAAGTCGTGGATTACTAGTAGAAAAAATTTACGAATTCATAAAAAATAATCCAAAAATACAAGAAGAGTTTAAATCATTCCTAGACACGTCAGAAATTCACAAATCAGTACAGGATATTATTGAAAATAGCCAAAATATTTTAATTATTATTGATAACCCAATAACTGCGATTAAAGAAATTCAAGAAACCTATACTGATACATGGGCTAAATATGTCAAAATTGAAATTCTAAAAGTTTTCACAGATAGCATCAATAATATCTTTACCTTTGAGCCTGACTTTCAACAAATAAAAGATATAGGAGCGGCTGACATATCAGAAGAAACAGACACAACAAAGGAGATTTATGACGAATCGTACCACCTAGATGGTGTTGATCCTTCAATAGTTTCAATTTATAACAAAATTAAGCAGCAAATGATTCATTTAGATGAGACAATAGCTTTCAATCCACAGCATTATTACATCTCCACTAGAAAAAAAAGAAACTTTGCATTTATCAAAACCAGGATACACAAGCTAAAAATAACGATAATGTTACCATATGAAGATAGTTCTTCAATCAAAAATCATATAATCAGAAAATTGAGCGAGGGGGTACAAAATTTTTACAATGGCCCATGTTTTGAAGTTATTATAGAAAATGATAAAAATTTGGATGATATATTAAAATTACTCGAGCGTGCATATCAAAAACAGATATAAAAGTCATTTAAGAATTAAAAACTGATATTGCAAATAAGCTTTGCATTTAAAGTCCATTCTACAAGTAAAGTCTGAAAGTTGCACGTAAAGTCAGAACTTGGTCTCAAATTTCATATCTATACCTGACCCTTTAAGTCTTTCAAGAATTTTCTTATCTTTTTCTGGGTTTCTTACTCCTTGCTCTAACGCCTTTTGGATTTCCTTTGTTGATTTTCCACACTCAGAACAACCAGATTGAACTTCATATTTTTCTTTCGTTTTATAGAATGTAGTTTTTGACTGATGTGATGTCCGTGATGTATGAGCTTGAAAAAAAGATGGAATAAATAAAGCAGAAACTGTTTCTTTTTCACAAAAAGGACATTTTAATATCAAATTTTCAGTCATACGATCATAATTCTGTAAAGAATATACACTTATTTCTTATTAATGAATCTAATATTATGGGATCCGAAAGGGATATAGAATACCAAATTAAAGGCATATTTGAACAAATACCAGAATTCAAAAATATTCATTCTGATGTACTAGTGGGTGGAAAAAGAGCCGATCTGGTTATTTATAAAAATGACGAACCTTTTATAGTAATTGAAGTAAAAAAAGAATCTATCGATCCCACAGATATAGACGTCGTAAATCAAGCGTCTTTCTATGCATTTACTTTGGGCGCCAACTATTTTGGAACTACTAATGGAAAACACTTTGTCCTCTTTGAGACTTTTAGACCAGGAAAATCCCTCATGGACAGAAAATTAAAGTATTTTGAAGTGGATGAATTTCTTCCTCAAAAAATTCTTGGTGAAATAACTCATGGCGTTCAATGGATGAGATTTGATGATGCATTCGTCCAGAAGTTACAAATATTACATGATTTTATAACACCTCAGATGTTGAAGTCCTTAGAAAGGAGTCTTTCAGATAGAAAATTTGCCGATGAACTCACAAAATGGGTTACTGAACAAGGGTTTGAATATGAAACTATAACAGAAAAACAGAGAACTAATCAAATTATTTCTAACCAGTCAACTTATCTTCTTATTAACAAGATTTTCTTTTACAAGATTTTAGAGACTATTTATCCACAAATACCGAGACTGAGAAGCATAGACACACTGGATATATCGTCATATCTTGAAGAATATTTCAAAGTAGTCCTAAAAATAGACTACAAGGCCGTGTTCCAACAAGGTTTCTTTGACAAGATAAGAATACCCCACGAAGTTGCATCGACACTTGTCAAGTTCATTAAGGAATTGGAACTGTTTGACTTCGAGAAGATTGAGAGTGATGTTATAGGAAGGATTTACGAGAAACTGATACCGATTGAAGAAAGGAAGAAATTGGGTCAATACTATACACCACCACAAATCATTGAACTGATACTCAAGCTAATAGTCAAGGAACCAAACCAGAGAGTATTGGATCCGTCATGTGGTTCTGGTGGTTTTCTTGTGGGTGCATATAAATATCTGTTGAATCTAAAGGAAAAAACACGAGCTACAACTGAACATGAAAATCAAACCTTGTTGAACCAGATTGTTGGCATAGAAATAAATCAATTCCCAGCTCATCTTTCTGTTATTAATTTAGCTATGCAAGGTATCAAGTTCAGGACAAATGAAATCAATGTTTTGATTAATGATTTTTTTGATGTTAAATCGTTTGGTGAATGGTGGCAGATGGAATATAAAAAAGCACACCTTGATAAAAAAGAAGAAAAATCAGGAACATACAGATATTTTGATTGTATTGTGGCTAATCCACCATATATAAGACAAGAAATAATTACACAAAAAAAGAAATTACAAGATATCATGAAGTTTGAAAGTGTTGATATAGATAAAACAAGTGATATATACTCGTACTTTTTTGTTCATGCAACTCAATTTTTAAGAAATGAAGGGCGATTGGGTTTTATCACATCTAATAAATGGTTAGAAGTTGGTTATGGTAAAAGTTTACAAAAATTCTTTATGAACAACCATAAGATATTTTATGTAATAGAATTTGATGCGGGTGCTTTTGAAGAAGTTCTAGTCAATACCTGCATTACAATTCTACAAAAAGAGAAAGATAGCAAGAAGAGAGTCGGTAACAGGGTAAAGTTTGCCAGAGTTAAAAAACTGATAAATATAGACAAATTAGTTCATTTACTGGAAAAAACTGATAAAGACTATGAGGACGATAATATAAGACTTGTTATTGTTCCTCAGTTCAAATTAGAAAAAGAAGACAAATGGAACATATATTTGAGAGCACCAAAAATATACTATAAAATTATTAAAAATACAAAATTTGTTCCTCTTAACAAAATCTGTAACCTCAAGAGTGGTTTAAAAACTGGCGCAGATGAATTTTTTATTTTGACAAAAGAAAAAATTAATTTACTTGGTTTAGATAAAGAATATTACAAACCATTAATTACATCATCTGATAAATTAGAAGAATTGATTATTGATAATAAACCGAAATACTATGTTCTCTATGTTAACAGCACATTACTAAAAATTAAATCAAAAAATATATTAAATTATATAGAATTGGGTCAAAAACAAAAATATCATTTAAGACCTTCAGTAGGTGGTAGAACTGAATGGTTTAATATAGGAAAACAATCTATCCCCCCAATAGTGTTCCCGTGTAAGTTGTGGTCGAATTTTATTGTTTTTAAAAATAACTCAGAAAGAATACCCATGAAACAATTTTATCAAATAGAACCTATAAATAAAAGATATACGAATTTTATTCTTGGGTGTTTGAATTCGTCAATAACACAACTATTTTTAGAAATGGCAGGCCGTTCTTATGGTGGTGGTGTTCTGGAAATTTTGATTTACGAAGCACAAAATTTACCTGTTTTAAACCCGTCACAACTATCTGAAAAACAAATTAAAGATATTGAACAAAAGTTCAAAGAATTAACAGAAATGCCATTTTCTGATAAAGACAAATTTGATAAAAAGAGAAATGAACTTGACAATGTGATTTTTGACATTCTTGGTTTATCCAAAGACGAAAGAAAACAAGTTTATGATGCGCTAGAAGAAGCTTTAAGTTTGAGGGTTAAAAGGAGAGAAAAGAAAATTTTGGTTAAATAATTTATTTTTTCTGAGAGAAAAACAAAGGTAATATAATTAAGTAGGAGATACACTAACATCTGGATTTCCTATCAGTACTTGTGATTGCTTGTTCGCTATAAGATACGTTAGTATATCAGAGGAATCTTTTAAATGATCATTTGTTCTGTAATAAGCTATCCAATAATTATATGCATCTTGTGATTTCTTAAACGCTTCTCCTGTTGTGTTACCTTTTATTAGTTGATCACCAATTTTCATTGCCGAGTCCAGAAAAGGTCTTGCTGTTTCATCTGCTAAAGGTCTCGAAACACTATAATCATCGATAAGAGCAATAAAGGGTTCTTTATATCCTATAAAAGCTAAAGCTTTACATTCTTCTACTGCCTTTTTTCCTAGAACACTACCTGAACTACATGTAAGTGCATGAACTATTCTTCCGCCTAGAATATTCAAGTTTTCTTCGGAATGAATCAAAACTTGCTGTTGGTGGCCTGTTATTGTATTATCATTTCCATGCCCGTGAAAAAGAGTTAAAAGAGGATTCTTAGATGATATGAAAACTTCTACGTTTTTCCTTAATGCTTTATTTCTATCCAAATCTATGACGTCAAATCCTCTTTTATCAGCTTCTGGAATAGTTTTTTTA
>CAYJVB010000013.1:0-17911 GCA_964373575.1 uncultured archaeon
GTATCTCGAATTAATTTCGTATGTTGTATTTATTAACTCATCCGTCACATTGATAATAATCAAAAAGTTGAGTCTAAATAGTATAAAAACTAAGTTTTAATAGAAAAAAAACAAAAGTATTAATGATTCTCGTGGGTGATAGGCGTTATATTTTAACTTCTTTACTGATACTACTGTTGTTAGCTCAAGGAGTTTTTGCACTGTCATTCGTTGGGTTCACTGATAAATTCAATTATAAAATAAACCGAACAATTAACTATACAGGTTCATCCGATCAAAATCTAACTTCAAATATAACAATATATTTGATTAACTCCAGCGAAAGTCTATTCAGCTTCTCTTCAATAGTGCCAAATAACACCAATTTCACAGTTCAACTGAATGCTTCTGTTGCTAAGAGTGGTGATTATATCGCTAAAGCTAATTTCACATTCAACGGCACATATTATGAGAGTTCATCAATTGTTAAAATTTCAAAAGGCCATAGCATCGTAATTTCCACCAATAAACCCGCCTATTCTCCCGGCGAAACGATAAATTTTACAGTGACAGCTACTAATGTTAACAATATAGGTATTTCTGATGAGAATGTTACTGTTAGGTTACTTTATTCAACTAATGATACCGTTTTAAGCACTTCAACAGGGATAACAAATTCTGCTGGTGAATACAAAGGTACCTTTACGGCGCCCAGTGCACTTGGGAGTTATAGATTGACAGTAAATCAATGGGTTGCAACAAAAGTTATAGATGTAAGCACATTTGATCTTGTTGCTTTCACGGGTGATTCTAACGGTAACATAAAAACAAAATTTGCTTCAGGTGATACAGCTTACGTGTACATGGATTTGTTCGATAGCAACAAGACAAGATATAGTGGCACAGAAACCTTATCAGTACAAGTCACTTATCCAAATGGCACACAAAATGCTTCTGTGTCATATGCATTCTTTGGAAGCAGATTAAACACTTCTTTTGTTGTCAGTGACCAAGGGTCTTATGAAGTAAAAGTAACAGTTGTATCAAATTCAAAATCTGTGACATTGCCATTTGTAGTAAGTAAATATGAGTTAGTGGGCTGGTTAGAAAGAAATACAACACAAACAACTGATTTCTTCCCGAATGAAGCAGTAAACATTAGGGTTAAAGTTTTTAATATTAGTACAGGAACAGTAATCAAGACGGCAGGATTGGATTACGCAATTGATATAGTTTTATTAGATTCTGCATTTACTAACGTCAGCGCGATTTCTAATACATCAACATTAGATACTGCAACAGGAGTTAGAACATTCTCATTTAATTCATCGAATACCACTGGATTATACTATGTAAAAGTATCTCTTAATCAAACTCAGGTTCTCTTGGAAATTAAAGTTATCGACACAATTGCAACAGCAATTCCGGTAGATCAAAGTTACAATTTCAAAAACGTGTTTGTTGGAAATAAACAAATAATTAGAATTATTACTATACTATCCAATTCAACATCTTCTATTAATGCAACAAATATATCAGCAGTGTCTGTAAAGAATTTTAGAGGTATTGATGTAACATCTTTAATAACTGTCAATAGATCAATTGTTGATTATAAAGGTGTTAAAGCTGGGCTCTTAGAATTTTCTGCACTTCCTGATGCAGGTATTTATTTCATCAAAACATTAGCCAATGATAATTTTGCAGGTGAAGCACAATTTCTTATAAAATTTTACACAGCTTGCGCTCAATTAGACGGATATAAATGGTTTATCAGTTCGAGCGAAGATGCTAATCTAACTGTTAGAGTTGCTGAAGCTAAAGATATAAGCATCATAGATTCTCTTGCAGGCAATTCAAGTGATTCTGGAAATGCAGGCGGCAATTTTTCAAGTATGTTTGGAGTATATGATTGTTATTCAGAATATCGTACAACTGCAAGTGGCTCATCTACAGCAGGGAACAACACCGCAAATGTTAAAGTTTCAGTGACAAAAATAATAAACACTTTAAATGGTGAAGATGTAACAACAAAAGTTGCCAATTTGCCAAGTAACAACACGGACAATAATGGAAGAGTAATATTAACATTGACTAAACCTTCAGGCGGATGGAGTAGCGGGACTTATGTTGTTGAACTTGAATTAAGAGATCAGAATAACAACACCGATAAAGGGTTTGGCTCATTCCAAGTCAAAAATCTATGGATAAATGTTTGGCCTAAACAGGTTAGCGGAAGATGGAAGTGGTATTTCTCACCAAACGAAAATATGACCTTTGATGTGAATGCTTACAACTCAACAGGTACATGGTATTATTACGGCCAAAATAATGGTGTGGGAGACAATTGCTATGTTTTAGATGTATTCTATCAAGGCAACGGTGCAGAATGGTTCTGGCCGCCTAAGCCTATAGCGACAACCAAATATAGTGCTACATGCATTAATAATACTTCACCAGCCAACGGAAGATTTACTCTGAATATGACACCATTATCATCTTTCGATCCTGGTTATTACATGGTTCGAGTTAAAGTAAATACAACAGCAGGTGTTGGTGATGTGGGTGAAGGTTGGTATTCTATAAAGGCATATAATGTCTATATTCGAACAACTTCAAACAACTACTACGACTCATGGTATCGTGGAGTCACTGATAATGTTTCTTTAGATGTAGATGTGACCTATACAAATTCAACAAGATGGGAATGCTATTGGCAGAAATGTCCTTCCAGCGAATTAGTTTTAGAGCCATTGAATATCACTGTAAAACTTATTAGATATGACGGATCAGGAACAGATTATTCAATAACTAAATATAATTCCGTGCTTGCTAATAGTACAAGTACAACAATCACAGCATATACTTTATCGACATTCAATAATAGTGCTACCATTCTAAATATTTCCGCTAATGTTACAAATTCATCAGTCTATATAAATATTCCAAAGAACGCTACTATTAATTCGGCCTTCGTGGGTGTAAACTCTACCAGCGGGAATTATAATTTTACAGCAACTTTATATGATTTCAATAATAACTCAGTTACTCCAAGACTGGCATTCAATATTACAACAATAAACACAACAATGAGTAATGTAAGCTTTTCAAATGCTTTAACAACATTATTATCTTCTTGTACAAGTGTTAGCAGCAATTGTACTTTAGGATTCAATGTGACATTAAATTCATCAGGAACAGCTACATTCTCTAATTTGTTAGTCAACTATAATCTTACAACATCAACCGCAACAACAACAACATTTTCAACCATTAACACGACTAGTGGTAATGTAAATCTAACTTTAGTTCCAAAGGGAGGACCAAATAACAACAGTTGGGAGACAGGATATTATAGTATATTTGTTATTGTAAATGGTCCAGAAGGAAAAGAGACAGGAACTTATTGGTTTGAAATAAGGAGTTTCTTCGTGAATCTTCAAACCGTCAAGTCTAATCTTCAATCAACATACACCTACTCCTCAGGACAGAATATTACTTTGAATGTGAGTGCAACTAACAAGCCTTCATGGCTGAGTAGTTCATATGGCGTTTCACTGACAAATGTTGTGGCAAATATTACTGCTATCAAGTTAACTTATTGGGATCAAACAACTTATCAAACTGTTAAATTCCCAGTTACCTGGACTCCTTCCATCATTAATGGAACAACAGTAGTCAACATAACACCCAGCTTAGCATTAATTTCAGGTAATAATTGGTATAACCTTGAAGTGACTATGACTGATAACAGCGGTAACAACCAAACAGGCTGGGCATCATTCCAGGTGAAAGATTATACATTTTATGCCACTACAAACAAATGGGAATACACTAATGCAGAAAATATAACAATTAACGTGGCTGTTTGTGATGGCGATACTTGGTGGTGTAACTTTTATTCCAATCCTTATTCGGGAGCAGCTGTGAATGTTACTGTCAACAAGCTTATGAGAACTGAAACATGGCCGTATTCAGATGTAAGTGGGTGGAATGCTTCAGTTGCAAGATTGAACTCCACAACAAATAATGCAACCGGCAACATAACATTAATTCCTTCATCATCTTTAGCTGGTGGATATTATTCAGCTGAGTTGTCATCTCGTTATGTGAGTGGTTCAGGATCTCCGCTTACTCAAACAGTATGGTTTAGAATAAAATCATTCTCCCTCTCGGCATATGCAACAAAATGGGAATATTCGATGTCAGAAAACGTTAGCTTAAGCATTACAACAAGCTCTTCTGCTACTCTTAGTGATGCATCAATAACTTGTGGATATTGGCCGAGTCAAACCGTTTATAGCTTATCCGGAGGAACTCTATCTGCAAACTCCACTTCTCTTAGTGGTACAAAGACCATAATGCTTTCACCAAGAAACAGCAACTGGGTGTCAGGATATTGCTATGGAAATTTGGTTGTAACTTCTGGTGGAGAAACACAGTACGCCTATACAAGCTTCAACATGAAAGCATTCACGCTTTATTCATCTTCACCAAAGTATCAATACTTGAAAAATGAAAGCATTGCACTAATACTTACCTCAGATTCTGGTCAACAGTTCAATGTTACGAGTTTGAACATATCATACTATAACTATGAAAATGGTACCAATGTTGTATTAAGACTAGGACAAGACTTCACAACCAATGCTACAAACAGAACATTATCAACTGGTGCTGCAATCAACATAACACCTGTTGGAAACTGGAGCTTTAAAGGATATTACAGTGGACAACTTGAGGCTATCGATTCGGCCAATTCAAGAATTGCACAAATAGTGTGGATCTACTTTGAAATTAGAGACACATTATATTCATATGGTTGGCCTGTGTATTTGAGCACTGGAAATTCCACAACTTACTATAATTACAACACATCATCTGAAAATATAACAATGATTATTTACACTTTGAAGTATAATTCTTCCAAAACTGATTACTGGCCATACGATGCAATTGGAGGAGTGAATCTTACAATAGCATCAATTCAAAAACAATCATGTGCAACATACCCATGTACATATTCAAATGTAACAGGATGGACAGCCAATACCGCGATAAGCCAAATTTATGGAACAGGGCCATCATGGAATAGATCAGCTTATGCACTTATGAACATCACAAGAAGTGGTGGATGGACTAGTGGATGGCATTATTTGAACATTAATGCTGTTGAGAATTCAACTGGTGAAGCCACATCATTCAACAAACAAATGGGCTTCTGGGTGAATACATGAAATCAAAAACTTTAATTCTGTCAATCTTATTATCATTATTCTTTGTAGTTAATTCAGTCTATGCTGCCTTTACTATATCAGTTGATGTGTCAAAATCATTAACAGAAAATCAGCAAACCACAATTACAGTTACTGTAACAAATCCATCTGGTTCAGGAACAGAAAGTTATATAGTTACATCTCTATCAAGCGGTACTTCATGGTTTTCTGTTGTAACAGACTGCAGTACTCTTATTAGTTTATCAGCTGGCTTTAGCAGTACATCCACATGCATTATAAAACCCACATCAACAGGCAATGATCTGTCTTTAACTGCCACATCAACCTCTCAAGCTAGTACAACAGGATCAGGTTCTACATCCGGCATAAGCGTAGCATCACAAACCTCATCTTTATCAGCATCAATATCAGGAGATTCTTCTGTTTCTACAAGCGCCACGTTTTATATCGGCATCACTGTGAGTGCACCTTCAGCAAATGATGTTGTAAATGCAAGGGCTACCATAAGTGAATCTGGTCAATGTACAGTCGATACTTCATATGTTCCAGCTACTCAAAGTCTTGGAAATATCACGAAAGGAACAAGCAAATCTCCAACAAATTGGAAATTAACTTCTTCATCAGCTTCTGGTACATGCAGTATAACAGTTAACATTGTTTCTGATGTTGGTGGCACGTCTTCACAGTCTAAGTCGATTACTGTAGGGAGTGGTAGCAGTGGATCAAGTGGTTCAGCATCGACTGGTGGCGGTGGAGGCGGGGGTGCAGCAGCTTCTAAAGTTACTGTTTCGGTTTCTCAAAAAAGTGCAACAATAACAATCCCCTCAATATTAGCAAAATCTGAATCAACTGCAATAGTAAATGCTCCAGAAGTCCTAATTGATGAAGTCAAAATAAAAGTCGTCAATACCGTTTCAAATGTTCAGGTTAAAGTTTCAAAATTTGATGGTAGACCTAGCAGCGTAGTTTCAGATTCTCCCGGTGTTGTCAACCAATATCTGGACATTAATGCTGTAAATATTTCTGCAGCAGATGTGGAAAAGGTGACACTGAAGTTCAATGTTAAGAAATCCTGGCTTCAAGACAATAACATTGATGAAAGTACAGTTGCGATGTACAGATATCAAAATGATCAATGGAACAAGTTGGAAACTTCAAAACTTAGTAAAAATGTTGAAAATATAACTTATCAATCGCTGTCACCAGGTTTATCAGTATTTGCAATATCCGGTGAAACTAAAGCAGGAGTCGCTCTTACTACTACAACTACTACAGTAACTCAGACAACAATAAAGAAAACAAATGAAGTAACATTACCAACAAAATATAAGAATTACTTAATTCCAGCACTTATAGTTGTTCTTGCTATTATAGTTCTGATTGTTTCGTTCAATTTATTGAGAAAAAAAGAATAAAAATAAAAATTGAATTATACTTTACTCCCGATATTCTCTTATCAGTTGATTTACAAGCGCATCTACATAAATCGCTCCATATTTAACTTTTTTATACTTGTCTAGAACATTAGAAAAAGATTTTATGGGCCATGCAAGATTTGAACTTGCGACCGCCCGGTTATCAGCCGGGTGCTCCTTCTGGTAATAAATAACCAGGCTAAGCTAATGGCCCCAATGCTATGATATTTTGTTCCAGTAATAATAAAAACTATTAGGAATAGTGAAGATAAGCAATTATTCTACAATCTTGAAAACAAAATACTTAATACCATCTATTGCGTCACTTAAAGCTGTCTCCATACTTCGTTGACCAAAACCTCGTATCCCATAATCCATTACCTCATAGCTATAGTTCCATCCGCTTCGATTGCTGTAACTTCGATTGCTGTAAATTTGAACAGTAAAAGGTAGACCTTCTACCATGATCTGATGGGTTTGTGTGTTATATTTCAAAATTTTCAACCTATATCTTCTTCGGTTTAACATATTTAAAACTAATTAAGTGATTGGATCTAATAAATTTTCGATAGAAAAACAAAAAAAAGAAAGAAACAACTATTGCACCAAAAGTGCATTTTCCAAATCAGTAGTGTCTTGTGTTTCCAAAGTATTTGTTAATTCTTGTTCTAGTATCTGATCAGCACCTTGTTCTATCTTTTCTGTGGAAAGTTGCTTTGCATCGCCAACCGAAGCTTTTGGTGATTTAATACTCAAATAGATACCTGCTACTGCCACTACGACCAGTACACCTAGTAATACCGTAATAAACTTAGTATCCATTATCGTTCACCTCTGCCCCTCTGTTTCATCATTCTTTGTTTGCATCTAGCATCTCCAGTCAAATCCTTGCAAAATGACTTAGCTAGTGATATGCATCTATTGTCATCTGGATTGTTTTGGCAATATTCATGTATCTTTTCTCTACAGTTTACATCTCCTTTATTCTCTCTACAGTAGTCAGCTACCTTTTCTCTAAGTTCAGCTGGCTTAAAATCTCTTTTTAATTCTATAACATAGAGATTGTAGCTTTTGCCATTCAGTTCCAATGTTCCTGTCCACACGTCACGTTCCCCCTTTTGGGATTCTGCGACACTAAAACTTCCTACTTCCGTTGTATTCAAATAAAGTTTCCCAGATAAAACTCCTTCTCCGATTGTTATATTTCTGACTTTGTATTTTTGTTCGTCAACAAACATAACTCCTGATGTCATAGTCTTATTAACAGTTCCATTTCTGAACACTACGCTGCCCAATCCTAATTTAACTGTACTGAAATCTTTCGGATCACTGGTGGAAATTGCAAGACCTTTTCCTAAATGTATTATCGACTTTATTTGTGTATCTACCGATTTCACTTCTCCTAACTCTTGAGCCAGTATTGGCGCAGCTAATATTAAGGTTGCTACTACAAAAGTTGCAAAAACTTTTTTCATGTGTTCACCTCTAGATAAATATTTGTATGTTTCACCGTATTATAAACTCCTTGAAACATTTTTGAAACAATCATTCAAAAGAATACCTAAAGTAACGAACATTTCTGAAAACTTCGAAATATATTTGTTTGGAATTAAAATACCAAGACTATACGAATTGTTTTCATACTTGTATAATATTTATGGCGGCATTAGAGTAAGGTTTAGAAAGAAATATGAGATTTGGTAATTATTATTTCTTCCAGAAAATCTTTTTCGTCCTCCCAATAGTTTCTCTGTGTATTAATCCAGTTATCTCCAATTTCTTTGCTATTCTAGTCATCTTAGCTCTGGAGAATTTCAATTCTTTTTCAATTCTATTTTGGTAGGCAACCTTATTCGCTTTCAGAATTTCGATTACTTTCTTCTCATCTTCGGAAAATCCTTTCAGCAATTCTATTTCTGATTTCTTCTTGTATTTGTAAATTAGGCATACTAGTGTTACACTGACAACCAAAAACAAAATGACAAACAAAAGTGTATTATTGTTTTGCGGATTGTAATAACTAACAGATATTAGAACCTTGTTTTTCGGGTTATCAAAGTTCCATTGTAGCTGAATTCTTTTCCCATCAGTTTCCTTGATAACATTATCCGGAGATATCAAATCATCATAAACAATCCAACCTTCCGGAAGATTTAGGCCAATAATCACTTTCTCGGCTTTAGGTGGTTTGACGGAAGCGAAAAAATTCAATATATTATCTCTTGAATAAATAGAATTTTTTGAATCAAATATTATTTTTATTTCTTTTGTACTATTGAAGATTGTAATATGAACCGTTTTCCCTAAGTCATCTATAGTTATGAAATATGGTGGAACTTTATTGTCTGTGAAGATCATAAAATTTTCAAATTCTTCAAGGACAATTTGGGTTTCAGTATCTTGTGTTACATTTTCTAACTCTATTGCAATAGTTTGTCTGACCACCCTATTTTTTTGGATGTCAAAATAGATGCTATAATTCTTAATATCTAATGCTGATGCAACCTGGATTATAATAAACAAGCTTATAACAGCTGCCAAAATGCTTATAGTTTTCATATTTATCTTCTTTCTATTAAAGATAAATTAGATTTAAGAAATTATCTTGGGCCTGTAGATCAATAGCTAGATCGCCAGCTCCGCAAGCATATATTGCAATGGAGGCTAGGGGTTCAAGTCCCCTCAGGTCCATTTTCAATAGAAGAGGAACCTGTTGACTTCTACTAATAATCAAGTATTTATTTGTAAAAAATGGATTTTTATTTAAATCAAGGTGATTATAAATTCCAGTGCCATTAACTCAAATTTCACCATATGTTAGTCAGAGATTTACGTTAAAAGATTCTAGATCACCGACGAGATATCAGAGAAATGGCCTTGAGGGTATAATATTAGAAGCACCAGAAGGTGATACTCGAGCTAATTATGTATTTGCTTATTATCAAAAAATTGGGGCTCCGTATAGTTATTTTTTGATATTACCTGAGAAAGTGAGATTCGTTGATCCGGTTAAGAGAGTTGTTGATACCGAATGGGTTGCTTGTGGTGCGGGATATACTTCTGGTGTTATAGGATTTGGAAAAGTAATACATGATTGTTTGGCTGATGCCAGAATACTATTTGAAGCTGAAAGTTATTCTTTGGTATTGTGAATCAGTTTTTAATCTTTTATGACTATAGTCTTATTGATACTATGATAATAGCCGCTGTAAGCGATATACACTCGCCAAAGTTTTTTGACCAATTTGTAAAGTCGATAGAAAATATGGGAATAGAGTTGACGCAGCGTGATTTGTTTTTCTTGGTAGGAGATATAGTCGATAAGGGAATAGTAACAGAATACAGAAAAGTTTACAATACATTATTCGGCAAAATCAATTGTCCTATAGTGGCTGTTTTTGGTAATGCTGAATTTGGACCTGAAACAAACGAAGAAATCAAAAGATTGAATTCCGAAATTAAGTTTCTTGATGATGAAACATTAATCCTTGATATAAATGGAACTTCCGTTGGAATAGTTGGTACAAAAGGTAGCTTGGATAGACCTACATATTGGCAGGCAAAAAACCTACCAAATATTGCAAATACTTATACGGAACGTGTTGATAAAGTTGATTCACTTTTGTCTGAATTGAAAACGGATTTTAAAATATTACTTACCCATTACACACCAACCTATAAGATTCTTGAAGGTGAAGATCCGTGGGGTTTTCCTGAACTTGGTAGCAAGGAGATGGAAAAGGTTATTTTAGAAAGAAAGCCAAATCTAGTAATATGTGGTCATTCACATAGAGGATTGAAAAAAGTGTGGTTAGATACGATACCTGTTTTTAATGTTGGTTTGATGAAAAATGGCGGAATTACTATTATAGATACGGAGAAGGACTTGAAGGCTGGATTAGGAAAATATTTTTAGGCTCTTATATATTTAGCACCATTAGCTTCTATTATATCTCTGATTGCCCCTAAAGAAGTCGAGGAGCCACCAATAGCATCATATCTAGTAGTGGTTGATCTATTATCTGTCAAATATTTTCTGTATAAATTTTCATTAACTATCAGCCCACAAATCATTATATCTTCTTCTCTACCATCCGGATGTCTTAAACTAAAAGAGCTTTGGCCATAGTCAATAATAGTTACTTTTCTTCCCATTATCATTAATATTTTCCTGCATAAATAAAATCCTTTTCTGAACTTTGATATAAGAATCACTATGTAGTAAAATATTCACAATGTTAAGATATCTCTAATTTTTCACTTTTACTTCAGTTGGATTAAGATTTAAATAACTGCCATACAAATTTCTAATAAAGTGTTAAAGATGGGTGAAAGTCGGGTACAATAAAACGAATTCTGTCTTTTTTATACACTTTTTTAAGTTTCACTCACGAAATGTATTAGATATCGGTGTTTTAGATGAAACTAGAGCCTAGATTAAAAGAAAAACAGTGGAATGCACAGTTAGAAGGTAGAATTTGGAAGCAATGGGAAAAAGAGAAAACTTACGAGTTTAATGTTAAATCCAAAAAGAAAGTATTTTCAATAGACACACCGCCTCCATATCCCTCGGGAGCAGTTTGGCATATTGGCGCTGCAGCTCATTACTCGCAGATAGATATGATTGCTAGGACTGCTAGAATGCTTAGTTTTGAGGTACTGTTTCCCATAGGTATTGATAGAAATGGATTGCCAGTTGAGATGTATACTGAAAAGAAATTTGGCATCAGCATCCATACTACTTCTCGTGAAAAATTCATAGAATACTGCAAAACTGCACTTGATGACCTTGAGGCTGAAATGATTCAGACAATGAAGACAATGGGTATGAGCGGTGATTTTGATAACTATTACAGGACAGATTCGGATGAATACCGTGCTTTGACTCAGGCTACATTCATTCAACTTTGGGAGAAGAAAATGGTGCTTGAAGATGCAAGGCTAAACAACTATTGTCCAGGATGTAAAACAACACTTTCTGATAATGAGATTGAATATAAAGAAAAAAAGACTATGCTCAATTACATTAATTTCACTGTTAAGGAGACTGGAGAAAAGATTGTAATAGCAACAACAAGGCCTGAATTGCTTTGTACCGCTGGAATGGTTATTTTCAATCCAAAAGATAAAAGACATAAACATCTTGAAGATAAGACTGCAGTGGTTCCGCTATATGAAAAAGAAATACCCATCAAGTCCCATCCAATGGCAGATGTTGATTTTGGTTCTGGTTTAGTTTTTATGAGCAAGTCGGCTGGGGATCAAAGGGCTATTTGGTTTTTGAGAGAGATGAAGATTGAACCAGAGATGGCAGTCAATATTGATGGAATGATGAGAGAAAATTCGGTATTCTTGACTGGAATGCCTGTTGAAAAAGCAAGAGAAAAGATAATTGAGATGATGAAAGGAAAATTTTTGGTGAAACAAGAAGAGATCATGCATAGAACCCCTGTTTGCGAGAGATCAAAACATACTATTGAATATATTGCAATGCCAGAATACTATTTGAAGCAACTAGATTTTATTCCTCAAATGAAAAAGTTTTCCAAGGAACTGATTTTTCATCCTGAATTGCATAGACAACGGTTAATAGATTGGATAAATGGTGTGACGATGGACTGGCCTGTTTCCAGAAGAAGATTCTACGCTACTGAAATTCCTGTTTGGTATTGTAGAGATTGCAAGACACCACATATTCCTCCGTCTGGCAAGTATTATAAACCATGGATTGAAAAGGCGCCATTCAAGAAGTGCAATAATTGTGGATGTAAAGAATTCATTGGAGAAGATAGAACTTTTGATACTTGGTTTGACTCAAGCATTTCGCCACTATTCATTTCAGGTTATCTGAAAAATGAGGAGCTGTTCAAAAAAGCATATCCGAGTTCTCTGAGACCGCAAAGCAAAGACATAATTAGGACGTGGCTGTATTATACCTTGCTGAGATGTTATCAGCTGACTGGTAAGAATCCATTCAAGCACGCATGGATAATGGGGTATGGAGTTGATGAAAAAGGAGAGAAGATGTCTAAAAGCAAGGGGAACGTTATTGATCCCATACCGCTACTTGAAAAATATGGGGCAGATGCATTTAGATTTTGGAATGCCACTGAAGCCTCGTTGGGATCAGATTTTCGTTGCTCTGAAGAAAGGATTGTTTCATCTAGCAAGTTCTTGACTAAGTTGTGGAATATAACCAGATTTATATCTTCATTTCCTGAACCCAAGAAAGCAGAGTTGCAAGAAACAGACAAATGGATTTTATCAGAATTGAATGAAGCTATCAAGGCTTCATTGAAAGGATATGAAGATTTCAACTTCTTTGTACCGGCAAACCGCGTTAGAGAATTTGTGTGGAATGTTTTTGCTGATCATTATATTGAAATGGTTAAAACTAGGGCATATGGGGAGGGATTTAGTAAGGAAGAACAGGAAGCAGCATGGTATACTCTGCATTTAGTTCTAAAATCTATTTTGAAGTTGTTGGCACCTATTGCCTCATTCAGCACTGATTTCATTTGGAGAGAATTATATGGCGAAAGAAGCATTCATCTAGAAGAGTTTCCAAAGACAGAATGGAACTACGGTTTAGAGAAATTGACTCAACAACTAATTGAATTCAATACTCAGATTTGGAAAACAAAAAAAGAAAAAGGGATGAGCCTTAAAGCGGAAATAAAAACAGAAGTTCCGAAGGAGTTGAAAATGTTTGAGAAGGATTTGAAATCGATGCACAACATGGTTTGATGTGCCAACAGAAGAGAAAATTTTTACCAAACATCCTCAAAGAAAGACTGGAATGAACATAAGTAAAGAGAAATATGATGTTGTCAAAAAATCAATACTAGATTGTTTATCTGATAAAAAATTAACTTTTACACTTTAGATCGATAAAATTTTGGTCCTGGAAAAACAATTGAATGGACAAAAGGTCTTTCATAACCATCTATTGCTGTGACTGCGTGAACATAATGTCTATCATGATAATCATTTGGGTTTAACCTTGAAATATCAACATTTGTTCTCAATACCAAAGTAGGTTGTAAATATTTAGGATCTAAAGGTCTAGGCGATTGAGAAAGGACAAAAGCGACTTGTTCTTGAGGTATAAAATGTTTAGTATATAAAGAAATATATGGAAATCCTTTTGCGTCTCTTACAACATTACTAGGTAAAGCTAAGTCTGTTAGTGCTGTCTTTGTACTTGCACAATATTTAGTTAACATTCTAGATAATTGGTCGGTATGTGGTGCATACTTAGAAAAATATGCATCTAAACTGCCAATCACTCTCTCATCAAATGCAAGATTCGTACTATAATTGATAACTTCTGTTTTTTTTAAAGAATCAATTAATGCTATAAAATCTCCTATAGCTACACCAAATGGCGCCAGAAGTGCTCCAAAAAAATGTCTAAGTTGTTTTCTTTCTATTATTTTTCGTGGAGGCGGTCTTAAAGAAACTTTTCCATAGTGCTTTAAAGTAACTGTATTTTTTACATCATCACTCATATTTAGCCTTCTCAAAGAAGGACCGTCAAATATGAGTAAAGTTCTAGATGTTAGTTCAACATCTTGGGAAGGATCTGGAACTATCGCAATTCTATGCGATAATAAATCTCTAGGTGAACCTAAATAATAAAGCATCGACTTTTGTAATTGAACATCTATATTCGTCATCTTTTCGATTTTATTTTTCAAAAATACATTTAAATATCCCTTCTTACATTAAATAAGTTGTCAAGGTAGGTGACGTGTATTTAACACTCAAGCTGCAATAAAATTAAAAAAACTTTTGTTAGAGTTAGAAAGAATCAAGGGAAGGCATACAGAACTAATATCATTGTATATTCCTGCTGATTTTAATCTTGTTGAAATAATGAACATGCTAAGACAGGAGTTTGCGTTGACACAGAATGTCAAGTCGCGAATAACTAGAAATAATGTTCTTAATGCACTAGAGAAATTAATGAATCATCTGAAACAATTTAAGGCGACACCGAAGAATGGTTTGGTTATTTTCTGTGGCAACACTTCTGATAAAGAAGGAGACTCTGATATAAAGCTGTGGTCTGTTGAGCCTCCAGAAGTTTTGTATCCGAAAATATACCGCTGTGATCAGACGTTCGCACTTGACCCATTGCAGGATATGGTAAGAGAAAAGGAAATATATGGTTTGATTGTTTTAGACACAGCCGGAGCTGATGTAGGTTTGTTGATTGGTAAACGAGTTGTTTTAGAGAAACATATTGATTCACTTGTACCTGGAAAAACAACAAAAGGAGGATGGAGCCAACAAAGATATGCAAGAATTAGAGAAGAGGCAAAACATGAACATCTGAAAAAAACAGGCGAAATAGCGAGTGATATTTTAAAGCAACAAAAAGATTTGAAAGGCATAATTATTGGTGGCCCTGGACCACTTAAAGAAAAGTTCGCTGATGGCGATTTTCTTAATTATCAGCTAAAGAATAAAATTTTGGGCGTGGTGGATACAAGCTATACCGATTTCCAGGGTTTGGAAGAAACGTATCATCGTGGTGAATATCTGATTCAGGAAGCTGCGGCTGTTAAAGAAAAGCATTTGATGGAAACATTTTTTACACACTTGCAAAAAGAGGATGGCTTGGCAGTTTATAAATTAGAGGATGTTAAGAAGGCATTAGATTATGGTTCAATTGAGGTGTTACTAATATCAGAGAGATTCGATGAACAAATGGCAGAATCTTTATCTGAAAAAGCAAAAGAGATGGGAAGCGAGTTGCAGATTATTTCTATTGATTCAAGAGAAGGAGATCAGCTGGCTAAAATTGGAGGTATAGGAGCTATTTTGAGGTTTAGAATGAATTAATTATTTTAATTCGTATATGTTATACTCTGAAAATTCTACGTCTCTCAAATTTTGGTGCTACGAACTTAAAGAAGCTAAAAATATAAATCTTAACTGTTAATGTGATAATATGCTGAAAATAGATGTTTTAGATGAACGAGAAAATCTTTTTTTGAAGAGGAAGGATCTCATGCTATTAGTTGATCATGCGGGCTCAGCTACACCTAAGACTAATGATTTGATAGTCAAATTAAGTGAAAAATTCAAGGTTGACCAGGAGAAAATAGAGATAGTGTATATATTATCTCAGAAGGGTACAGCAAAATCAAAAATCAAGGCGAAATTTTGGCAGGAGAAAGTCATTAAAAAGGAGAAACCAAAAGAAGAAAAAGGTGAAGGTACAACAGTAGAGGGTGGAGCGAATGAAGCATAAACCAACAAAGAGATGGGAGATGTGGAAGGTTGAGGGCGAAGCTTTGAAAAGCGTTAAGAATAATTGTCCTAGATGTGGCTCGGGCGTTTTCATGGCAGTTAATAAAGAAACTTCAGGAAAAGTAAGAAATTATTGTGGTAAATGTCATTATACTATTTGGCCTTAAAGAAGTATTGCTGTTTCGATAACTCCACCGATAAATAGGAGAATTACTGCTACGGTTAGAAGCTTTAAAGAATCTTTTATTATGTAAGAGAATTTTGGTGAATTTCTTCTCCATACAGCTGTTGATATAAGACCACCTGCTATCGCACCAACAAAATATCCTGTCAGCTCAAATGTTCCATGTGGCATGAATGTTAATATACCAACAGGTATTCCCGATAATCCACCTTGGGAGTTTGCTATTGTACCTATAGCGGCTGATAGAACAGAAGCGTTCCACGCTAGTATCAAAATTGCGCCTGTTCCTATAACGAATGATAAAAGAAAAGATAGCAATAAGACGCTCATGTTGTTTGTGAATATGTCAATGAACGTGTTTGTTGTGAGAAATTTTCCTACAATACGACTTTGAATGTTTTTTATTTCCTTTATCTGTTCATCAAATACTGTTTTTGCAACATTTTCAGGAAGTATTACATATGATATAGACATTGCTACAACCATGCCAAGAAACAAGGCGGCAAATGCAGCTATTACATCGCCATGTCTGTCCCACAGACCTTCCTTTTCACCAGTCATTTCTGTTTCAACTTCCTCATAAAAAAGCATTCTGTTGATGAAAGGAACAGTCACAAGAGATATGATAACAACGGTGAATAGGCCTGTTGATTCTTTGAAAACTGAATAGGAGATGAAGATAGAAATTACTGATGTTATTACTGCAAAAATAAAAATGTTCAATGGATGTTTTCTATCACGCTTTGCTTCTAGAAGCCATTCCAAAACCATGAAATCACTAAATAGATTAGTCGGTAAAAATAAATAATAACTATGCATTACCCTCTAGTGCTGGAGTGGCAGAACTTGGCTAATGCGCCAGTCTCGAATAAATGATGAATATAGGATGACTGAGAATAATGATGAGTTGTCGATTTTCAGAGAAAACTGGTGTCCTTCAAGGACATGAGCGTTCAAATCGCTCCTCCAGCGTGGTAATTTCCTTTTAGAATTTTGATTCAGAAGCAACATAGTATTGTCATAAATAATGACTTGCAAAACTTATCTTTCATAGATGTTATCATGGTGATCAAAGTCCTCAAAAATTATTTTATTGTTGATATGGTCAATTTTGAACACTAGTACAAATGATTTCATTAAGTGAACTCTTCTATACCCTGTTAAGTCATATCTCAACGGTTTATAGTGTTCAGGATTTTCTTTAATTTCTCCTATCTTCTTAATAATCGCTTCGAACATTACTGCATTTTTCTTCTGTATCTTGGTCATCTTCCTAGTTAATTCCTTTGAGAACTCAATAGTGAACATCAAATTTTCACTTTCAGCATCCTTTCAAACTCTTCCTTAGAAATAGTACCTTCTTCTTCTATTTTTTTAAGCTTCTTCACATACTCAGGTCTCAACTGGGGCTCTAATAATACTTTGCTAAATTCTTCAGCCATTTTGTTTATCGCTTGAGATTTATCGCTTAGGTCATATTTGGCTTTAAGAATATTCAAAACTCTGTTAGCCTTTTCGGATATTTGAACCATCGCCTTAGGCATTAATTACACCTTATATATATGAAATATATGTAATATATATAAATCTTTCGATTGACAAATTACGTGTGCTATTTCATGAGTAATCGAAAATTAAATCCACTTAGGAAAAGCGTCATAACTTGAATATATTTTGTTACGTTCTACCTCCAACGTAAGTTCTTTGTGAATTCAGAAATGTTTTTTGGAAAAATAACAACTAACAACAAGAAAGTTTTAAGGTTTAATTTTGTAGGAAAATTCGGTACCGTTGCCTAATTCTAAATAATAACTCTACTTTTCTCTAATCAAAATCAA
>CAYJVB010000014.1:0-8527 GCA_964373575.1 uncultured archaeon
TTGATGAATTTATCAAGGGATTAGGGGTGATTTTGTGTTAAGTTAACAGACCCTAAATTACTTTCATGGATATAAAAAAACTTATAGGAGACTATTTGAAGGAAGCAAAACTAATGCAAGTTGCCACCTGCAAAAACAGTCAACCTTGGGCTTGTAGTGTGTATCTCGCTTATGACAAAAATTGGAATCTTTATTGGTTATCAAAACCAGATAGACGTCATTCAAAAGAGATAAGAATAAATGGAAAAGTTGCGGGAACAATAGTTCTTCCTCACGTTCCTGGTCAAAAAGTTAGAGGACTACAATTTCAAGGAACAGCAAAAGAACTTGTCATCAGAGAAGAAGTTGAACACGCCATAAAGTTTTATATCGAGCGCTTCAAATTATCAAATAATAGAATAAACACAATCATCGAAAACAAAGATGACCATTTATGCTATCGTATTAAACCAAAATTATTTGTTCTTTTTGATGAAATAAATTTTCCTAATAACCCAAGACAAGAATTCAAACTTTAGCTTCATGAAATCAAATACAGTATTTTCTATCAAATAGCAATTACCTTTATAAAGGGGTTTATAAATACTTAAAAAAATCTATATTTCTGAAAAGGGGTGCTTTATGTCAAAATTTAACATTAGAATAGAGAACATCGTTGCTTCTGCCGCTCTCGGAATCCAAATACCGTTGGACAAAATGATAAAATTTTTAGATGGCACAGAATACGAACCAGAACAATTCCCTGGTTTGGTTTATCGAGTCAAGGATCCAAAGGCCGCAACATTAATCTTTTCATCCGGAAAGATTGTCTGCACAGGAGCAAGAAGTATCGAAGATGTAAAAAGAGTTATCAAAAAACTAGTCCTAACGATTAGAAAAGCAAAATTGGGCAATCCCAAAAAATACAACATTCAGATAGAAAATATCGTAGCGTCAGCTAAACTTATGTCCACTCTTAACCTGGATAAAATTGCATTTGAGCTGGAAGAATCCGAATACGAACCAGAACAATTCCCAGGCTTGGTATTGAGGATGAAAAACCCCAAAGTCGCTTTCTTACTATTCAGTTCAGGCAAAATTGTTTGCACCGGCGCAAGAAAAGTAAAAGATGTAGAATTTGCTATAGAAAGCGTTTCGAAAAAGCTTAAAAGCATTGGAGCTATAAAAGCACAACAAAACGAAAAAGCTTAAAAACATTCGAACTATAAAAGCGTAACAAAAAGGAATTAAATATCAAAAGCCTTTCTAATACTGATGAAAAGCGGAGACCTTTCAGAACAATTTATAGAGTTCTTGGAGGACAACTACAAAAAAGAATTAGCAGAAGCTGTAATGAAAGGCTACAAATCAATCCAAATCGACTTCTCTCTTTTGGACAAACAAAATCCTGTTTTAGCTGATATAATTTTAGAAAAACCGGAAGAAACAACTAAAACATTGGAAGATGTAATTGAAGAAATTGAACTGCCAGAAAAAAAGAGACTACACATCCGCTTCTTCAATATGCCTGAAAGCACAAAAATCAGAATCCGAAGCATTAGGGCAGAGCATATAAACAAGATATTAGTTGTAGACGGCATCGTCAGAAGGGCATCAGAAATCAGACCTGAGGTCTCTGAAGCAATATTTGAGTGCGGCGAGTGTGGAAACAAAATTACTATCATACAAACTGAAAAAGACAAGATGATAAAATATCCTATAATCTGCGGCCAATGCAAATCAAAGCGTGGTTTCAAGCAAACCGAACAAAAACTTTACGATGCTAGATGGGTAGCAATAGAAGAGCCCTTTGAAATAACTACTGGAGAGAAGCCCTCCGAGATAATGATATATTTAAAAGAAGATCTCACATCACTAAAAATGCAGAACAGGACCGATCCAGGAAACAGAATAAGAATTGTTGGTGTCTTAAAAGAAATTCCCCGTCGTTCAGCAAAAGGATTGAATACCCGACAGATGGATATCTTGATAGACGCAAATAATGTGGAAGCAATAGAAACTGAGTGGGAAGAATTAGTCAGCTCGCCTGAAGAAGAAAAAATGATAAAAGAGTTTGCAAAAGATCCAAAAATTTATGATAAACTAATTGCATCCCTCGCTCCCACTATGTACGGCTTGGATATAGTAAAACTTGCTATAGTTCTGCAATTATTCGGCGGAGTTCCACATAATCTAGCTGATAACACAAGAATCAGAGGTGACATTCACATTCTATTAACAGGTGATCCATCAACAGGTAAAAGTATGTTGTTAAAATTAGCATCCGACTCAGTCCCTCGTGGAAGATATGTCTCTGGAAAAGGTGTAACCAGCGCAGGTTTAACTGCAAGTGTTATTAAAGACGAGCAATTCTTAGGTGGTTGGGTATTAGAAGCAGGTGCATTAGTCTTAGCAAATAACGGTATTATCGGAATTGATGAATTCGATAAAATGGAAAGAACAGATCAGATTGCTATGCATGAAGCTATGAGTCTGCAGCAAGTCAGTATTGCAAAAGCATCAATTCTTGCAACATTGCCAGCTAGAACTTCTGTGTTGGCTGGCGCAAATCCAAAACTTGGAAGATTTGATCCTTTATTGCCGATAAGACAACAAGTTGATATTCCGGATACATTGTTATCGAGATTTGATGTTAAGTTCGCATTAAGGGATATCCCAAGTGTAGATGTTGACACAAAACTCGTTGATCACATAATTCGTGCTAGACACTCAAAAGAGGAAGTCAAACCTCTAATACCTACTAGTCTTTTAAGAAAATACATAGGATACGCAAAAGCTAATTGCAGACCAGAACTAACAGAAGAAGCTGCAAAGAAGTTGAAAGAATTTTATGTTGATCTTCGTGCAAAAGCATCTGGAAAAGAAAGCGGTGAAGAAGCACCCATCCCTATAACATTAAGACAATATGAAGGTCTGATAAGATTGGCAGAAGCTTCAGCTAAAGTTCAATTGAGAAGCAAAGCCACAGCTGAAGACGCACAGCGTGCAATAGATATTTTGAAATATTCTCTAAGGCAGTTCGGCTTCGATCCTGAAACAGGATTAATTGATATTGACAGAGCCGAGGGAGCAATAACAAGTTCGCAGAGAAGTCACATAAGAGTTGTCCTCGATGTGATAGAAAAAATGTCGAAAGAAATGAATGCAAGAACAATTCCATTAGAAGATGTTGTTGCTAGAGCAAAAAATGAAGGAGTGAAAAACGCGGATGATATTATAAGAAGCATGTTAAGTGAAGGGACTTTATTCGCTCCTAAAATCGGATTTATTCAGAGAATATGATTACCACATCTTATGTAATTTACCAATCTTTCTTGAATATTCCAACATTCTTGTATAGATCGGAAGAGAAATCAAGAAAAATATTATCGCCAAAACGAAACCATTCACTAAATACATAGCAGGAATATTATTTGTCGTTACTAATGACCTCAAAGATTCAAAAACCCATGTATATGGTATTAATATCGATATATTTCTTACTAAATCTGGATATGTTGCAACAGGGAAAAGTGGTGCAGACAGGAACATAATCACTTCCATTGCCCCCCAAGATAGAAAACCCCATTCATTACCAAGTACAAGTATGCTCGACTCAACAAGTATTGATATCGATATCGAGAATATGATAGTGATTGCTGCGAGAAGTGTGAAATGAATAGGATTTACATAAAGTAATCCAAAATCAAAAATGAAATATGCTGCAATAAGCACTAAAGAGAAAACAATTAACGATATAAATAAACCTCCAATGATTTTACCAAACAAATATTCTATGGGTCTTATTGGTGATAACATGATTTGTGGGAAGCTCTCACTATACCTATCTTCCATTATGGCAAAATTTGAACTACTCTGTGAACTATACGCTAAGCTCCAAAAAATGTTTGCCGCTAATAAAACAAAAGCAATTTCAAAAGACAGGTTTTTCGCCCAAATAGTGAAAAATCCCCAGAGAAAAATTGTAGAAATAGGAAAGAAAAAAGTTTCCATCATTCTCCATCTAAGTCGTTTTACCAGCCAAAAATCCCTCTGTATAACAGCAAAAATCCTTTCTATATTCATTTCATCTCCACCATTGTTACAAAATAATTCTCCAAATTATTGAATTTCCTTTTCAAATCTTTAACTTTACCAACAAACTCAACCTTACCTTTGTTCAGAAAAGCAATCCTTTTGCACAATTGTTCTACCTCATACATGTAGTGGCTTGTGAGAAAAACAGTGGTCCCCCAATCCTTATTGATCTTCTTTATCAACTTCCTTGTTTTAATTGCAATGTCAGGGTCAAGACCTAATGTAGGTTCATCTAAAAACAAAACTTTTGGATGGTTCAATAGTGCCTTTGCCAGAAGTAGTCGCATTCTTTCTCCTATTGATAGCCAATCAAATCTTACGTTCATAATATTCTCTATCTCCATGCTTTTAACAACAAATTTAATCCGACTATCTCTTTCCACTTTAGGAATTGAATACATCTTTGAATAAAATTCCAAAATTTCCCTTGGATTAAGTAGTCTATGGAATTTGGATTCAGCTGACACAGCATTAATATTGGCCAAAATTTTGTACCGGTCTCTGAGAATATTATAACCACTAACATATGCACCCCCTTCATCCGGCAGAAGTTGAGTCGTCAATATACTAATCAATGTTGTCTTTCCTGCTCCATTAGGTCCAAGAAGACCAAATACCTCTCCTTTATCTACTGAAATCGACACATTACTCAGTGCATAAAACCTTTTGCCCTCTTCTAAAAAATATTTCGTAATTCCTCGAACATCAACAATCTTCGTCATAATCACAACATTTATTCTCAATATTTATATTCTTCAATTACAATAACATTTGCATGAAAATTAGTTTTTTAAACTGGATCCTTCAGTTATTTGGTTATAGAAAAATAATACGACTTGGAATTTACGGTTGCGTTAACACAGGTAAAACCACCTTAGCAAACAAAATAGCTTTAGACTGGACAGGAGAAGAAGTAGGTAAGGCCTCTGAAATTCCACATGAAACAAGATTCGTCCAGAAGAAAGAAAAGGTTGAAATCAACCACAAAGGAAAAAAGCTATCAATTAATTTGCTTGATATGCCCGGTCTTTCAACAAAAATCGATTACCGCGATTTCTTGAAATATGGCATAAAAGGTAAGGAAGCAAAAAACCGTGCAAGAGAGGCGACTCAAGGAGTCATTGAAGCAATTAAGTGGCTTGATAACGTCGATACAGTCCTAGCAGTCATGGACTCAACAAAAGACCCGTTAACCCAAGTAAACGCCACACTATTAGGTAATCTGGAAGCTAAAAACATTCCAGTCATCATTATTGCAAATAAAGTCGATTTGAAAAATTCAAAGCCTCAAAACATAAGAGAGACATTCACTCAGTATCCTGTAGTTGAAATTTCTGCCCTGACAGGAAAAAACATGGATCAATTATACGAAACAATAAGTAAACATGCGAGATGAATCAAATGGTTAAAATGAAATTAAAGTTGGATTTTATTTCCTCTTCTAAACTAAGCGACAAATCATCAAAAAATAGAATAGACTTCATCCTAAATCGTGTTAAAGATGGTAGAATTTTAATCATGGACGGCGTATTAAAGTCAGAAGAAGAAATGGATCTGATAAAAGAAACGATGAGAAGGGTTGATGACGGCTTTCCCGGCATTGAAGTATGCAGTTTGAAAAAAAGTACAAAAACATTTGATATATTCCTAGATAAATTCATGGATCAAAGAGACATGTTTCAAAAACTGATAGGTAACATTACTGGCAAAAAAGCAATGGTTACAAGCATGAGAACCGGCTTAACTTTGATAGGCCCTGCAAAAATAATTCGAACAATAAAGAAAAATCCTGACTCTTTTTCAGTTATGGCGGAGGTTTAGATGTGCCACATAAATGTTTGCGTTGCAATTTGATTTATCCTGATAATGACGAAGCAATAATGAAAGGCTGTGCTTGCGGTTCTGTCTTTTTCTTGTTTATTAGAGCGCCAAAAGATGAGCAGAAAATAGAGGCAATTGAAAAAGAGCTGCAAAGCAAGGATACAACATTAGTTAGTGAAATAGAGAAGCAATTGACTGGTATAGAGCCTGAAAAAAAATCTGAAGAAGAATATGAAGTTGAAACAGTTAGGATTCCTGCTGAAGGTGTTTATGAAATCAATATAGATGCGTTGATGAAAAAAGAACCATTAATAATCCTAAAACAAGGCAAAACTTATCTTGTTCATCTCCCTTCCATTTTCGAAAAAGTTAGAAATAGACATTAATCGAGATAAAAATTCTATTGCAACTGTTAATCTCCCTTAGCACTCATTGACTGAACAGGTACATCAAATACTCGTTTATATAGAACAAAGGATCCTAATTCTCCTTTCTTTTTATAGACATCTGGAATAAATCCTCCACCAATGATTGCTCTATTATAGGATATAGGTGCTAATTCATCTTGAAATTTCATTACTTCCTTGGGAGTTATACCCCCTTCGTGATTTGCATATAATTTACCAATATAGCCACCGCTGATTCTTTCGGTAGGTTTTATTTCTTCATGTTGGGCTCTCACATTTCTTAAATTTAATGCATGTGTTAAAACATCAGCCACATATTTTTCTGCACCAGGACCTTGCAACCATCCTACTTCAATTAAATAATCTTCCATTCCATAACCATACTCAATTCGAAAGTTTCGTACATTCATTTTTTCTTCACCAGTTACTACTATATAGTAACATATCTAATATTTAAACACTTATATGTTATAATCTATAGTTCAAAATATGATTGATTCAATTAAAACAAACCTTTAAATGTATACAATTATAACATTTGCTAACGATACCCATGAAAAAAAGCGAATTAATAACCTTAAGAACAGTTCCAGAAGACGAAAAAAGATTACAAAAGCTTGCTAAACTGGATGAAAGAAGCAAACCAGATGAGATAAGATTTGTTTTAGAAAAAGGAATCAGAGAAAGGTTGAAAGAAATTGCAATAGAAAAATACACTAGAGGCGAATTAACTTTATCCAAAGCTGCAGAATTGGCCGAAATATCAATTTGGGAGATGTTAGAGATATTCAAAACCAAAAAAATATCCTATAACCTAGATATGGAAGCTGTTTCAGAAGCCCTGAAGTGATAATTTGCTAGCCGTTTCTAATAGTTCCCCGCTAATTTTCTTGACTAAAATACCAAAGCTATTAGAAATTTCTGAAAAATTTTATGATAGCATAATTATTCCGGCCGAGGTTTACAACGAAACAATTGAAGCAGGTCTACTTTCAGGAAGTTCTTTTATAAAAGAAAATGCTCTAGAAATAAAAAAATTAGTCGAAGAAAAATTTGTAGAGATAAGAGAATTAAAAAATGAAGGGATTAAAGTAAGGAATAATATTTCAAACGATCTATCTTTAGGAGAATCTTCGGCAATCGCCTTAGCAGTTCAAGAAAATATAAAAAATATTCTAATTGACGAAAAAAGAGCAACAATTGTCGCCAAAGAATTAAAATTAGTGTCTCAACCTATCAGTGCTCTGCCAATTCTAGCTTACAGAAAAAAATGGATTAATAAAGAAGAAGCTGTGGAGTTACTGGATGAACTTTTAGTTAACAATTACTACTTAAGTTCCGTTGATTATAAGAAAATTTTATCATTAGTGGATAAATGATATGCCACAAAAAAATTCTATTACAACCATAAATGTCTTCACTCCATATTCTATACCATGGAAACAAGACGACAGACTGCGGTTAGAACTCGTGTTTCTGATATTACAAACTCGAAATTCATCCGAAAAGAAGGGTTTGAGCCCAGTTATGTGATAACTGATCTGGGTTTGAAAATATCCCGTGCAAAAATTATGGGTACTATAATAGACAAGTTCATTAGTGAAAACGGCACTTTCTCTTCAATAACTGTAGTAGACGACACAGGTTCAGTCAGGGTTAAAGCTTTTCAGGAAGACATTGAAATATTTGATACATTAGAATTAGGCGAAACAGTAACTGTTATCGGGAGAGTGAAGGAATATAATGAAGAGAATTACCTTACACCAGAAGTTATCAAAAAAATATCTGATCCAAATTATGAAACTCTCCACAAATTAGAAATACTGAAGGGAGTTCTCAATCAGCGTCTTGTAGTAGAAATGGTTGAAAAAGAAAAGGGTAAATTTTCTGATTTAGAAGAGCTTAAGAATTATCTAATCAAAGAATATAGCATCCCCCAGTACTCTATAGAGGGTGTTTTGGAATCATTAAAAACAATAGAACCAGTGAACAATAAAAATTATAAAGAATCTATAGTAGAAGTAATAAAAAAACTCGATAATGGAAAAGGAGTTGAAATAAGAAAACTGATGATCGAATGCAAACTTCCGGATGACATATTTGGAGAAGTGGTGAGCGATATGCTGAACGACGGGATCTGTTATGAGTCATCACCAGGAATCATCAGACTTGCATAATGGTGGTATAGTGAAAAGTTATGAAGAAATGTTAAAAGAAGGTCT
>CAYJVB010000014.1:8537-17860 GCA_964373575.1 uncultured archaeon
CTCCAGAGCTTTTAAGGGAAGAAGCACTAAAACTAGGAAAAGAAATCAAAGTTCAAGAAGTGTTAAAAGAAGGTCTGGATAGATTGTCTACACATGTTGCTAGCGATATAAGACTTGAAGTTCCTAAGCCTCAAATATCCATTTCTGGAAGCCAAACATTCATTTCAAACTTCATTGAAATCTCAAATGTTATCAGACGTGATCCGCAACATCTATCGAAATATCTCTCTCGAGAATTGGCAGTACCATCAAGTGTTGATGGGAATAGGTTAGTTCTTCAGGGTAAAGTTTATCATACATTAATTGAAAAAAAGATTGAATCATATCTAAAAGAATATGTCTACTGCAATGAATGTGGAAAACCCGACACCCATCTTATCAAGCATGAAAGAATTCTGTTGTTGAAGTGTGATGCATGCGGAGCAAAGCAACCGGTTAAAAGTTTTAAATAAAGAGGTGATTTTTTGCAAGAGGAAGAAATTAATGAAGAAGCAGAAAAATTGCCATTTCCCATGGCGCCTATTGTTAGATTAATGAGGGAGAATTTGGACAGAGACAAGTTAATCAAAAGTCAGGTAAAAATTGAGATGAATAGATGGTTAGCAGAAATGTGTATCAGAGTAACAAAAGAAATGAACAAAAGACCATATACTTCAGTCGATATGTCTGCATTCAAGGAAGCAAAAAAAGTCTATGAAGACTTGGAAGAAATGCAGAAAGAAAAAGAAAGAATAATAGTTAGCATGGAGAAAATTAAACTTGATTGCGATTCGTTGATTAGGGATTTGAACAAAAAACTTGAATTATGATGTTTTGGTCGAAAATCTTCAAAATAAAAGATCATTTTCTTGTTGCAATATGTGACGAGGAATTATTAGATAAAACAATATCTGTGGATAATTTTAAAATCAGGGTTAGTAAAATGTTTTACGGCGGAAAACTCATAGATGAGAAAGAGGCCCTAATCCTGATGGAAAAATCTACAATTGGAAACTTATTCGGTAAAAAAGTAGTACACTTGGCAATTGAGCATAATTTTATTGCTGAAGAAAATGTTATGTATATTAACGGGATACCACATGCTCAATTTATCCAATAGAAAGGCACAATTCTTCATTTTAACATCAGTTGTAATAATAGGACTGTTTTATAGTCTTAGTCGTTATATAAATCCATTTTCTTTTATAGATACTTCGAAAGGCATAAGAGGAGACGAAACTTTCTTTTTTGATAATGTCAAAGAAAAAACAGTGAAAACAGTTCAGATTAGCTCGCCAGATGAATTAGAAAACAATATGAAAAAATTTAGAGAATTTACACAAAATGTTGCAGCTGAAAACGGTTACGTTCTTGCATATGTTTATTCTATTTCCGATCAATCAGTTAATGTATCAATGACCCTAAAATCACAAAAGGCTGAATTAAAATCTGATTTCACCGTGCAAAGACCTTGATGTATGGTAAAAACTCGCTTTTGATCTTTCTTGTTGAACAATGAAGTTGCATAGAAAATTCTAATAACTTTTCTTTATTTTCAGCCCTACTGTCTTTAGACATGGACAGCGACTTTATTTTGTCCGGATACTGGTACCTGGAAAATTTTCTATACATTTCTTTCTTTGAGAGGGCAACACCAGCAGTCATCATATCAATCATGTATTTCAGGAATTTATGTTCTTGTCTAATTTTTCTTCTGTTATTAAACAAATCTGCTTTCGAAAGCATCTCATACGCCTTAGCAATTTCTTCTGACTTCTCATATTCATTCAGAATGTTTTGTTCAATCCACCAAAAAATCTCTTCAGGATCTTTGTCAGTATTCTGTAACGATAGTTTTGCAGAAATCGCTGTTTTAGTTTTGAATATTATTTTCAGTACATCAAAAACACTAGTTTCTCTCTCCCTTTGACCTAATGATTCTAAATCTTTCAGTTGAATACTTCTCTTATCTCTCGCTAACATCTCCAAATCATTTATAGCAGATCTTAAATCACCTTCAGCTCTTTTAGCTATCTGCTTTAAGATATCTTTTTCACACAATAAGTTTTCATTTTTGCAGATGGCTTCTAATCTTTTCACAACATCAAAATATGAAACCTTTCCAAACTGCACAAGCTGAACATAATTATGCAAACTTCTCAACCTTGGATCCCACGGACTATTAGCAGTTAAAACTATTGGATAACTGGAGTCTTTTATCATCCGATTAATCTCTCCAACTCCCCCACGATCTTCTCTACCAGTTACTCCGTCAATTTCATCGATTAAAAACAGCTTGCCTTTTTTGAACAATGACATTTGATTCATGGATCTACCCAAAACTTCTTTTATTTGATCAGATGTTCTGTAGCTTGATGCATTTAACTCAATGATATCTAAATTCTCTTCTTTGGCCAATGCTTCAACTAAGCATGTTTTGCCAACGCCAGGAGGTCCGTGAAAAAGCAAAGCTTTCTTACCGGGTTTCCAATTTTTGTACCATTTTATAATCTGTTCAACCGCCTTTTCTTGCCCAACGACCTCAGAAATTCCCCGGGGTGTATATTTTCTTGTCCACATTTCAACATCTCTAAAAAATAACAGGTTTCAGTCCAATTTTCCAGTGAGAATAGATTATAAATGTCTCTATAACAGCCGCAACTACCAGCAATAAAACAACTATTATTAAGATCTTTACATTTTGTCTAAAAGTTTTTTTGAAAGATTCAGTTCTTGATTTTATCTTCCAAATTTTACGAGGAAATATAATCGAATAGCTAAGATACATTCCTTCAACTAAAGCTAAAATACTGGCCAACAGCTCTAAAACCAATACGCCGAAAAATCCAATTACTTGAAGAAGACTAGCCTTATCAGTATAATATGCTATACCGCTAATAAATCCTGAAATAATACCATTGCCAATAACTGAAATCAATGAGAAAATAAAAGTTGTTCCAAGACTAAAATCTAATAAAGCAACATTGAAATTGTGTAGAAAAATCAATCCAAATATCTGAAAGAACTTTCCTTGTTCAAATAAGTCTTTGAATTTAGCAAAAACATCCTGCTCCAACAAATCACCTAGAAATTTCTCTACTAGCTGCGGTTGGTTTTGAATGGCATATCTTCCAGAAAAATAAAACAAAGCATACGAAAAAATAAACAGTGCAATTAATGTGGCATAAATCCACTTCTTTCTTCTTTTGGTCAGAATTTCTTTGACTTCATCAACATAAATCTTCCCACTCATTTATACAACTACCTCGTGGTTTTCCATTTTAAAAGCAGGAGAAGTGAAAGTTGCTAATTTCAAATTCCCTTCATAACGATATTTTTTATTAGGTTTTAGTAAAACTGCATGATTTTTTTTAAGTTCATATTTTTTATTTTCTATTATTATCTTTCCTTTACCATTCAAAACTAAAATTATTTCTTCAAAAACTTTATTTATTGCAAATCCATCATCCGGATATTTCCCATCTATTTCAACCAATGCAAGGCTAGTTTTCTCACTACCGAAGAGATATTCATAAATCACGCATTTTTCAGAATTCATAACTTTGTTTGTATCTTCAAGTTTGATTATTTCCACCTTCATTTATACAACCTATTTTTTAATCAGTAAAAATTGCGCTATTAACGCCTCCAGTTGAATTAGTTCAGAACCCCCTTCCGAGATTCTAAAATCATACTCACCAATCAGCTCAATCAATTTAACTTTGTTTTCCTCTGAAATATCAAGATTGTAGACCTGCTTATGAATTTCTTTAATTATATCCTCCCCCGACAACCCTTCAATCAATAACATATGCTGCAGTTTCTTCCTCGCCTCAGCAAACTTCCCGTTTAATACAAGATTTAACATGTCTTTTACATCATCCGGTTTGGCTTGATTAGCAACATCATAAATCACATTATCCGTTATTTTCTCTTTCAGTGAGGCAGCAGCTTGTAAAAGATTAGAAACTTTTCTCAAATCACCTTCAGATAAATACATCAATGCCTTTATCGCCTCATCCGAAATTTTAATCTTCTCATTTTCAGCAATCTTTTCAATATATTTTTTCGCATTACTTTCATCCAGCCTCTTAAATCTAAAAACACTACATCTGCTTTGAATAGGCTCTATAATCTTCGAGCTATAGTTACATATCAAAAAAAATCTAGTCGTATTTGAAAAATTTTCCATCGTTCTTCTCAACGCCTGTTGCGCATCTGAGGTCAAAGCATCAGCCTCATCCAATAAAATAAGTTTGAATGGAACATTACCAATTGATCTAGTCCTTGCAAAATCTTTTATCTTACCTCTAACAACAGCTATTCCCCTCTCATCACTACTGTTCATCTCCAAAACACTCTGTCTCCAATGTTCTCCAAAAAGATCTTGCGCTAAAGCAAGTGCAGAAGCAGTCTTACCAGTCCCCGGCGGTCCAGCCAACAAGCAGTGTGGTACATTTCTGTCCTTAACAAAAGCCTTTAACCTTTCAATAACATGTGTTTGGTTGATAACATCGTTTAGGCTTTTAGGCCTGTATTTCTCAGCCCATACCTGGAAGTCAGACATACAATCAGTATAGTAGTATGATTTTATATTTTAAATCCGACAGGTGTATTATGAAAATTGCAATAACAGGAGTTCCTACTGTTGGTAAAACTTCTATATCAAGACGACTAGCTAGAGAACTAAAATACAAATACATGTCAATAAACGATTTAGCCGAAAAATTGAAAGCTTATATTGGCTACGACAAAAAAAGGCAGTCAAAAATTCTTAATATGTCAAAGCTTCGAAAAGCAATTAACGAAATGAAAGACAACATAATTTTAGACGGTCACACTTCCCATGATTTCGACGTGAATATTGTTATAGTTCTTAGATGTGATCCTAAAATTCTCCAGAAGAGACTGAAGAAAAAATATCCAAGAAACGCCTTCAAAGTACAAGAAAACATTGATTCTGAATTGCTTGGTGTTATCACTTCTGAAGCAATAAAATATCATGACAGTGTCTATGAGATTGACACAACAAATATAAAAATAAAAGATGTTGTTTCCATAGCTTTAGGTATCTTGAAGGATAAAAAAGGCTATGAATACGGAAAAATAGATTGGTTGGAAAGAGAGTTGTAATATTTCAGAAAAGTATTTAATGATATTAAACAATCAAATTAAAAGTAAGATGCAACATGTCAAAATATATGATTCAGGCAAGTCACACTGATGCGGAATGCTTAAAGGCATTGAAGGAAATTGTTGCTAAAGATCCTAGACTACTTAAGAACACTCATTTTGGCTGCATGGGTGGAGATCACAAAGGCTGGATGGTTTTAGAAGCTAAAGACGAAACTGCTGCAAGAAACAAATTACCAAAACTTATGCACAGCAACATTAATGTTGTTAAGGTTGACAAATTCACTCCAGGTCAAATTAGATTGATACATGAAGTTTAATTTACAATAAACAAGTATTTTTATGTCAATTGTAGAATGTGACACTAAAGCTTTGATATTCAAAGACAGAAAAATTCTGGTTTTAAAAGACAACTCAGTAAAAGGAAGGAGAATTATTGACATACCCGGGGGAAGAATGCATTATGGCTTGACAACTGAAGAAAATCTAAAAAAAGAATTAATGGAAGAATTATCCATAGATGTTGAAATCAAGAAATTAATTGGTGTCTGGCAGTTCTTTCACGCCCCAAATAACAATCAAGTTATATGCATAACATATCTCTGCGAGCCATTATCTGACAACATAGATTTGGGCAATAATCCTGACAAGGAGGAAATTATTTCTGAATATTTCTGGATAACTCCTGAGGAATTTTTGAAGTTGGAAAGCGACAACCCAATAGGATTAGAATCATTGAAGAAATTGGTGAAAAATTATTTCAAATTAGATTAACAGATTAAATTAGTGAAACTATGAAAATTGAAATTAATAATCAATTCAGACAAGCCTTAGATTTAATGGGAAATACTCGAAAAAATGTTTTCATTACAGGTAGAGCTGGAACTGGCAAATCCACTTTATTAAACTATTTTAGAAAAAGTTCACGTAAAAAAACCGCTTTTCTAGCACCTACCGGTGTTGCAGCTATCAATATAGAAGGTCAAACAATACACTCCTTTTTCGGGTTCAAGCCTGATATCACACAACAAGCAATAATGAAACTCAAAAGTTATCGAGCTGATCTTTACAAAGAAGTTGAAGCAATAGTCATAGACGAAATATCCATGGTTAGAGCAGACTTGCTAGATTGTGTCGACAAGTTCATGCGATTGAATGGAAGAGAAAGTAATAAACCATTCGGTGGAGTTCAAATGGTTTTTATGGGTGATCTCTACCAGCTACCACCAGTTGTCTTAGGAAAAGAAAAACACATCTTTAGCAAACATTATAGAAGCCAGTATTTTTTCGATGCAAAAGCATTTGAAAATCTCAATATGGAATTTATCGAACTTGAAAAAATATACAGGCAAACCGACAGCAAATTTATCGAACTTCTTAATGCCATCAGAAATAACTCAATAACAGAAAAAGAATTAGATATTATCAATAAAACTGTCAATCCCAGCTTCGCAATTAACCCCAATCAGTTTTATATTCAATTAACCCCAACTAATGACTTGGCTTATGAGATAAACCAAATTGAATTATCGAAAATAAAAAACAAATTATTCGAATACAAAGGAATAATTAAAGGAAAGTTTGATGAGAAATATCTTCCAACAGAGATCGATCTGAGAGTAAAAACAGGTTCTCAAATAATGCTAGTAAATAATGACTCTTGGGATCGTTGGGTAAACGGCACAGTAGGCAAAATTGTTGCTATGGAACAGGACAAAAAAAATGTTACTACAATCATAGTAGAATTGAAAGATGGCAGAAAAGTTGATGTAAAACCATACACATGGAAAATATCCGAGCTATATTACAATAATGAAACAAACAATTTAGATTCAAAACTTATTGGTTCATTCACTCAATATCCTCTAAAGCTGGCTTGGGCAGTCACTATCCACAAAAGTCAAGGCAAAACATTTGATAATGTCGTTATTGACATCGGCAGAGGCACATTCACGCACGGTCAAGTTTATGTTGCATTAAGCCGCTGTACAAGCTTAGAAGGAATCGTGCTTAGAAAACCGATACAGAAGAAGCATATTTTCATGGACTGGAAAGTCGTCAATTTCTTAACAAAGTATCAATACAGGATATCGGAAAAAAATCTTTCATTGAACGATAAAATAAAAATGATTGAGAAAGCTATAAGAAATAGATCAAAACTTGATATTGTTTATCTGAAAGCCAGTGATGTAAAATCACAAAGGGTGATAGCACCTTTACGCGTAGGTAACATGGAGTATCTCGGAAGATCGTATATTGGCGTGGAAGGTTATTGTTTGAAAAGAAAGGACAATAGGATATTCAGGGTTGATCGTATTTTGGAGATGAAGGAAGTTCTATAATGAATTTTTTGTGAAATAATAATCCAAACATTAGAACAGAACAAAAATTTCTAATTGATAAATAGGCTGAAAATATTTATATACCAAAAGAAAATTTTACAAATGTTTGTACAGATTTAAGAATAAATTTTGAATATGCACAACTTTACATAAATGGGCTTGTTCTAGTTGAAATTATGAAGACATTTCATAAAAAATTAAAAACAGTTATTTTAACTAATAAGAATTTCAATGCTTCTTATTTAAGAGGTATCATAGCAGCGGAAGGTCAAATTGCGCTAAAAAAGTGGGGTACAATATCTTTTATCGCCATTTCTTCTGAATCAATTAGTGAAATTGAATGGTATAAATTATGCTTATCTAGATTAGGTATATCGTCAGGTAAATATCAACCGTCAACGAGAAAGTTTCCGATATATAACAGAAAAAATTTAACTTTGGTTAACTCGTTTAAACTTTGTGATATTCATCCAAACAAAAGACAGACATTTGCTTTCGGTTTTTCTAGGTATTCGAGAAACGTGGAATCTAGTGATGATGTTATTTTTAGAATTATGACATTACTTACTACTTCTTCGAAAACATATGATGAAATATCACAACCGCTAGGGAAGAGTAGAAGCGTTATTCAATCTCATTATATTCCAATTTTGGAAAAGAGGGGTTTAATAGAATGCGCAGGCAAGAAGAAACAGGCATTACTGTTTCAAATTACAAAAAACGGTATAAATTTTTTGAATAACTCTTAATTGAAGTATTATATAAAAATTAATTTGTGGCTCAACTTTCTTCTTCAACTTTCTTCTCGATTTCTTCTTCCAAACTCAATTTTTCAACTAATTCTTTATACCTATTACGTATAGTAACTTCTGTGACATTCACTATAGATGCAACCTCACGTTGAGTTCTCTTCTCCCCAGCTAAAACACAAGCAATATAAATTGCAGCAGCAGCAACACCTGTCGGTCCCTTGCCACTTGTAATATCCATCTTCTTTGCCTGATCCAGTATCTTTATCGATCTAGCTTGAACCTTGTCGCTCAAATTAAGCATTGAACAGAATCTCGGAACAAAATCTTTCGGATCTGAAGGCAAAATTCTTATCTTTAACTCTCTTGAAATGTAACGATAAGTCCTTCCAATCTCCCTCTTCTCCAACCCAGAAGACTCAGCAATCTCATCCAATGTTCTCGGTGTCTCAAATTGTCTTGCAACACCATAAACCAAAGCAGCAATAACCGATTCAATTGATCTTCCCCTTACCAATCCCTTGTCAACAGCATCCTCATAATATCTCGCTATCCTTTCATGGACCGGCTTAGGGATGTTTAAAAATGAAACCATCCTCTGCAGCTCAGACAAAGCAAAAGACAAATTCCTATCTTTCGATTCAATAAGTCTCTTATGCCATTTCTTCAGTCTGTAATATTGTGCCCTTTTCTTGCCTGGGACCTTGTATAATTCTCCTAGGCCTTTCCCAATTTCAGTGGTTAAACCCTTATCATGCTTAGTAAACGTCAAAGGAGCGCCCGTCCTAGCCCTGTCACTCATCTGTTCAGAGTCAAAGGCCCTCCATTCCTGCCCCCTGTCAATGATATCTTCCTTCAAAACTAGACCACATTTAGCGCAGACCATCTCCCCTCTAGTATCATCTTCCATAAACTGGGTAGACCCACACTCAGGGCACTTACGCATCTCTTTCGTGGAAAACTTCATAAGTATCACCTATTAGTAAGTATAGAAAAGCATTTAAAGCTTTCGGTTGATGTTTAAAACTATTAGACGGCGGTATTTATAAATGCATATGATGAAAAAGCTTTGCACAAAAACCCTAAGCATCTTTATAAGCATTTTTTTGGCTCTGCACAA
>CAYJVB010000015.1:0-16050 GCA_964373575.1 uncultured archaeon
CCATCTAAAATTTTTTCATTTTTTTAGCCAGGCACCTAATCCTTTCTGTGTCCCTGCTTTTTTTATTTCAAGCAATCTGTTAACTGATTTTGTGATTCTCTCTTCAGAAAAATCATGCTCGTCTATCATCAAATGCAATATTCTTTCCTTGTCGGGTTCTTTCATCTCCATTTCTACATCTTCTCCAACTGGAGGATTCTTGAAGAAGTCAAATATTTCATGAGGATCATTATTAGATTCCCACTCTATATGCTGCAATATTTTATCAAGTGTTTTGTGCTCTGAAACTAATTTCAATGCTGTTTTCGGTCCAACTTTTTTAACACCTTCAGGATTGTAATCTGTGCCGACAAGCATCCCTATTATAATTAATTGGTCTCTATCAATTTTCAATCCATCTAAAACTTTCTCCAACTCTATCAATTCCGGCTTGACTTCAATCCATTTTTCTTGTCTAGGTAGTTTTCTCTTTCCTGTTACTGAAAGATTTTTCACAAGACGTGGTGAACCGAATAAAAGAGAATCAGAATCTTGACTACCAACAGAAAATGCTTTTCCGTTTTTGACGAGATAACTTGCTTGTGCCTCTCCCTCAGATGGAGCTTGAATTGTTGGGATGCCCATAGCGTCTAACAGTCTTTGGCTTTCTAAAATCATGTCGTCTGTTAATTGAGATGCAGCTTGGGCATAAACCATTATATCTTCTTTTCTTCCTTCCTTCACTGCTTCAGTCCACTTCTTCCATGCTTCTGTCCTCTTTTCTTCTCTCTCAGTGATTGTTCTTCTTTTGAATTTAGGTGGTTTGCCGTCGAAAACAAAAATAGGTTTAATTCCTGACTCAAACCAGCGGATAGTTCTATAGAGTAATCCTGATAGATGAGAAGTTACTCGACCTTTGCTATCTTTCAGTGGCTGACCGGTATCTCTGTCTCGGATTATGGAAAGGAACTGAAAGATTGTATTGTAGGCGTCTATTGCTATTTTCTTACCTGTTAAATCGCCTAGTTCTATCTCTTTCTTTGGTAGAATAGATGTGATCTGGGTTCCCATAATTAAAAGTTTGTTTTTAGCAATTTAAGAGAGTTATTATTTGGGGAAGCTCTAGTATTTGTGGAACAGTATTTGCTCATACTCAAGTTCTAATTCCGAGTTTGTCGCTTATTTTATATAACTCATTCGGATTAACTAAAACTCTTGTGTCCGCATCCGTTCCCATTATCTCTAATCTTGTTGCCATGTTTTCATAAACAAACAATTGTGCCAACATAAAATATGGATATATATCTTCCATCCATATATCTGTCCTGCCTACTCTTTCTATCAGAGTGGCGGGAACTTCCAAGAATTTCATGCGAGTAAGTCTAATTCCAGAATCATCAACATATCTAATTCTGTAATCTCTGGGTATTCGATCTACGTTCTCTATTAGGTAACCACAAGGATTATTAAATTGTTCTTTGCTGCCACCTCTGCGATATCGTAATCCGTTCAAATAATTGTTCCATTGATCTGCATATCGAGCCAATTCCGCGTCTAGAATCCGCACTTTATCTTGTGGGACCGAGAAAGCCAAATCATTCGAACTGTACCTCCTCTTCAATCCCCTTATTTTTAAAACTTGCATTTGCTATAATAGAGAAATCAACTTCTTAAGTATTTCAATCACATAAAAATGTGTTTATTTCTTCTTCTTTTCCTTCTCTTCTTCTGCCTTAAGCTCCCTCTCGATTCTCCACTCGTCTAATTCTAGCCATACTATAAACAAGCCGATTAAAGCCATAAATGGAGGAACTGTACCTTGTAGTACTGTCCAAAGTGATCTTAAAGGCGTTAATTCAAGGTTTTTTCCTGCTACTGACATGTTAACTACTGGTCCCTCGTTCACGAAGTCATAAACATAGAGAACCAATGGTAAAACTAACAACACTAGGCCAATTAGAACCTTAACTAGTGCGTGTACCATTCTATTAATCACCTCATTACTAGTAAAATTATTGGAGTTTTAGCTATTTAAGTGTTGGAGATAGTTTATCTTTGTTTCAGAAGTGATTCTAATGTTTCAAAAGTAGGGAAAAATGAAGACTTTTTCAACAAAGCTAGATAGTTTTATTAATGTAATTTATTTATTGTGATATATATGTTTCACAATATAAATCTTTAAATACTATTTATACTACTAAATAGTAGTGATGATATGAGGTATACGTTTGATGACGTAAAAAGTCAGTTATTGAATTTAACTGAAGTGGTTGTAAGAGGTATTGAAAGGCCTGAGGACGACCCAACAATGATTCCTGAGTATACAGTTGGAGAAAAATTTAGTCGTGTTGATAGAGGGCTTTTTGGCTTAGCACCATATGCATTTACTAAAAAGGATAAAGGATATGGAAAAGTCGATTATGATAGCAGAATGATGTTGATCGTTGTCGATAGGGATGGCGCTGTATATGCACTTCCTTTACCTTCAAAAAATGGAATACCTCCAACTCTTTATGAAATATTAAAAGATGGTGGATATGAGAATGAAATTGTACCATTTACTCCTACCTTTGTTAGCACACTTTGCAGCAAGGATAATGACGGTTTGAAATTTGTAGATTATACATTAAGAGAAAAATGGGAGGAAGCAGAAAGAAATGCAGCAGCAATTTTGGAAGAATCACAAGCTATAGAGGCAAAAGTACTAGCCGCTAGGGAAGATGGGCTTGATTATGTTTTACCTATAGATTTATCAAAACCATTAGGAGAAAGACAAAGTGGAGCGACAAGAGAAGAAAGATGGGCAACTTCTACTTATTTACAGAAAGCTTACGGAGATGCATTAGAAGAAGATAATAGAAGAAAATCTGGTGTTACAAAGGAAAAATCTAAAATCGATATAGTCTAATTTTTTGAAAATTTGAACAGAACTTTTTCTAAATCCATTATCTTATTATTTTTTATCCTTATTCCCTCACTTTCTAGAAGTTTTATCTTATCTTTTAAGTTGCCAGTAAAACCGCCAATGTCTCCTGAAGTGCTAATGACACGGTGACAGGGAACGGCTGGGGCATAGGGATTTCTTCCGCAGGCATTACCGACAGCTCGATAGGCTTTTGTGTTCAGCGCATGAGCTACCTCTTTATAAGTCGTTACTTTGCCTTTGGGAATCTTTTTCATAATATTCCATACTTTTTCGTCAAATTTCATAGCAATTCCAATAATAGATAGAATCATTCGATTAAATACCATTCATCTGTAAAATTATTCTGATATAAGTTGAAATGTTGATTTTCTGCTGAAGGGTTATCGAGGGGTTTAGCTACGACTTCAAAACGGTAACCTCTTATTTTTCCTTTTGATGAAAATGTTGCTGTAGAAATAACTCTGTCTATCCGATAATCGACTCCTTCATAAGAGAAAGCTGATGGGAAAATACCCCTTGTTTTTACTGGTATTGAAATTTGTGTCATGATTTCACCTGTTTCTTTAATTTAAAATTATTAGAGGGGTAAACAATTTAAATCTCTCTATTTAACTTAATCTAGTATTTGGGTGTTAAAATGAAGGGATTATATCAAAGGGTTAGGAATGTGTGGAAAGGGCAAGATAAGGAATTGAAAGAAATAAGAAGGCAAAGGTTAATAGAGTGGAGACGCGAACCGAGATTTAAAAGAGTTGATAACCCAACAAGAATTGATCGCGCAAGATCTGTTGGTTATAAGGCTAAACAGGGATTCATATTAGTTAGAGCTAGATTACAGCGTGGTGGTAGAGATAGGCCGAAATATGGAAGGAAGGGAAGGAAGCCTTCTAAAGCAGGATTGAAAAGATATTACACCACACAATCATTACAGGCTGTTGCTGAGCAGAGAGTTGCTAGAAAATATCCTAATCTTGAAGTTCTCAATTCATATATGGTAGGTCAAGATGGAAGGTACAGGTGGGTTGAAGTTATTTTAGTTGATAGAGATCATCCCTCTATTAAAGCTGATAGAAAAATGAAGTGGATTGTCAGCCATAGAAGAAGAGTTTTCAGAGGGATGACAGCTGCTGCGAAAAGGGCAAGGTAATTAATTTCCGAAATTCTAAGAGTTTATTATGGTATATTATGATTTTCATATTCATTCAGCGTTTTCTGAAGGTAATAGCTCACTAGAGGATATTACAAACAGGGCAAAAATGTTGGGTTATTCTGGTATTTGTTTTTCAGCATATTACACAGGCAAAGATCAATTAGAAAAAATAAAAACTAAAGCGAATAAAGTAAGCAAAGAGTTTGGCGTAGAAATCTTTGTTGGTTTAGAAGCTAGAAATCCTAATGAAATGAATCGCCTGATTAGAATTAGAAGAGAGTATGATGTTTTGTTGGCTAGAGGATCTGATTTGGAGATGAATAGGCTTGCTGTAGAAACTCCAGAAGTTGATATATTAACACACCCAGAACTTGGAAGAAGAGATTCTGGATTCAACCATGTAATGGCAAGAGAAGCTGCAAAAAATAATGTTGCTATTGAAATCAATTTTAGGGAAATTTTGTTATCATCGAAGGGAACAAGATCTCTGATTTTGAAAAATATTGCTGAAAATGTAATGATTTGCAAAAAATATAAGGCACCGTTGATATTATGTTCTGGGGCGATATCGCATTGGCAGATCAAAGATCCAAAAGTCTTAATGTCACTAGGAACTCTGTTAGGATTAGAATTAAATGAAGCTAAGAGATCATTAAGTGACGTGCCAAGAAACATTATGAAAATGATAAAAGAAAGAAAATCTGGGAAGTGGATAATGCCGGGGGTAAAGGAGATTTAAAGCATATTTGTTTGAAAAACGAAAGGTGATGTTATGTCTGAATTAAAGATATCATACAGGGTGAAAGATCAAAAGATTGTTGCTATTTTGCATACACCAGAAAAAAAGAATAATGCTGGAATAATATTGGCACATGGATTAACAGTGAATAAGGATGAAGATGGTGTTTTTGTTAATCTCGCAAAAGAATTAGTTAATAATGGGTATACTGTTCTTAGATTCGATTTCAGAGGACATGGTGAAAGTGATTTGAAATCAAAAGATTTCACAGTAACAACAGAAATAGAAGATATAGCAGCTTCTGTTAACTTCATGAAAAATTCTGGATTTAACAAAGTTGGTTTGTTAGGAGCAAGTTTTGGTGGAGGAACTTCTGCAATGTTTGTAGGAAAGAACCCTAAAGCTGTCAATTGCCTAATTTTGTGGAATCCGTTGCTTGACTACAATGAAGTATTTAATCCACAATTGCCATGGTCTGTGAAAAATTTCTCACCACAAAATTTCAGGTTACTCGAGACGCAGGGATATTTTGAATTACATGGCAGGTTTGAAGTCGGTAAAAAACTTTTTGAAGAGATGAGAAAAATGCACCCATGGAAATATTTTGAAAAAATTGATTGCCCAACATTGATCGTTCATGGCAGTAGAGATTCTTATATTTCATATCAGAATGCAAGGAAATATTCGTCGTTGCTTAAAGGACTGTCAAAATTTGAAACGATAGAAAATGCTGAACATGGGTTTCAAAAATCAGTTGAACAGAAAAGAGCGATTGAATTAACTCTGCAATGGTTTAATAGATGGTTGAGATGATAAACAAAAAAGAACTTCTAGATTTTATGTTGAAAGCCAGGACAAAAACTTATGCTGGAGCTGGGGGCAAAGTTGATCCTAAATTTGATGGATCTGTGCAATTGGAATTTTCTGATGGCAAATGGTTTTACAGAGATGTTTATTATGTTGGTAATGGAATTTTTTTCGGCATGGATATTGTTCATTTTAATGGGAAACCGATTTGGGGAACTTCTTACTTTGGGGATTTCAAGGGAATAACTGAAGAGGAAGCTGATAAGATATTGAGGAAGGCTCTAATGACATTATGGGATAAGACTAGGTTATGGAAAGCTGTTGAGTGGAATCAACCTGGATATACTTATGTTTGCAATGGAAGTGGAACGATTGATGAGTTAGAGGGGAAGGAAGAGATTAGGAAACACAACAAAACAATTTTTGCTTTTTATTATAGAGGTGGATTTATTGCAGAGGAATAAACTATCTCCAATATTTATATTAAAAAAACACCCGAAGGAGTATCTTAAACAAGGTTTCAGTCATTGTGGCGCATATTCTGTTAAAGGTATTTTAAGCGCTTTTGGAAAAGATACTAAAAACCATCCGAAGGAATATCATAAAAATTGGATTAGTTGGATTACAGGTGCTGGGTTTACAAAATCATATTATGTAGATATGCTACAATCACAAGGATTTCAAGCTATTGGTAAAAACGCCCAACATTTATCAGATGAAAATAAACTGAATTTACTTAAGAAATTGTTGTCGAAAAATATGCCTGTGATGTTGCTTATAGGAAATGGGTATACTAAAAATGGTAAATTTAATTTTTTGAGAGCACAAATAGTTAGTCATTGGATCACACTATGGGGTTTTGATGATAAAAAGAAAATTTTCTATGTATATGATTCAGCTGTACCTAAAAAATTATATGACAAAAATATACCAATTGGAAACAAAAAAAGAACCTATTTGGAAATATTAAGAGATTGGAAGGGTAGTTTACTACCATCAATAATGATGTGGGGACAATATTTTTACATTCAAATAGATAGTAGTGATAAAAATGAATAAAATGAAGATACTTCCATCAACACTGAGAAAGAAAAAAAGGTACATCTATTTTCAAGTGACCTCTGAAGAGCCAATTGAATATTCAGATTTGGAAGCTGCATTATGGAACAGGATGTTGGATTTTCTTGGAGAGCATGGTGTTTCAAAAACTTCGGTTTGGTTGATGAAGGATTTGTGGAACAAAGATAATCAAACTGGAGTGATTAGTTGTAATAATAAAGCTGTTCAGGAAGTGATAGCTACGTTGGGCTTGGTTGATAGACTAGGGGATAATAGAGTAACATTTAAGATTCTGAAGGTTTCTGGGACGATTAGAGGCACTAGGAAAGGGAAAATGTAATTTTCTATATAGAATTTTTAAAAGTGGGAAAAGAGGTTATGAATTACAAGGAACAGACGATATATGTTTGCCAGCAGAAGTTTTTTGGCCAGAGCTTGGTATTACAAAAGACAAGAATAATAGATATTATTTAGATCCTGTGGTACTAGAAAAAATACGTCTAGGAAGATTTTCACCAATGGATAAAACAGATGAAGATTTGACTGCTTATTGGTAACTGTCTCTTAACAATTAATAAACTTTATTCACGTTTATTAGTGTAATCTTACTACTTATAATCATGGGTTTCAATATTCGAGAAGTTCGAGCTAAATCAATTCTTCAAAAATCGGGATTGCCAGATACAGATTGGGTAGTCAATCCTTACATTGGTTGTAGATTTGGTTGCAAATATTGTTATGCAGCTTTTGTTGGTAGATTTAATCATCCCAATGAGGAGTGGGGTTCTTATGTTGATGTAAAAATCAATGCTCCAGAATTATTGGAAAAAGAATTGCGTAGAAGGTTAAAAAGGAAGAAACGCAAGGATATTGGAACGATATTGTTTAGTTCTGTTACTGACGCATATCAAGGTTTAGAAGCTAAATATAAATTAACTAGACAGTGTTTACAAGTGCTGGCTAATATCGGTTATAGAGGCAAAATTGGTATTCTAACAAAATCACGATTAGTTCTTCGAGATATAGATTTGTTTAAGCAAATGAAAAATGTGGAAATTGGTTTAACTGTTACATCAACTGGCGATCCAATTTCTAAGTATCTAGAAACATTTGCTTCACCGAATGAGGATAGAATTAAAACACTCAAAGAACTTCACAAAGCTGGTATCAAGACGTATGCTTTTGTAGGACCATTGCTGCCACACTTTGTATGGATGGAAAATGAAATGGAAAGATTATTAAAACAATTAAAAGAAACAGGTGTCAGATATATTTATCTTGAACACATTAACCTTAGTTTGTATATTAGAAATCGTTTGTTTGAATATCTGAAGAGGGATTATCCGGATGAACTTGAAAAATTCAAAAAGACTCAGTCAGCTGACTACAGAGAAAAGCTTGATCAGCTACTTGATAAACTGGTGGAAAGGATAGGGCTAAAAATTGCTCATCAGAAGGTAATTTATCACAAAGACAAAAAGAGTTGGAAGGAAATGAAACGTTGAAGTCTAACGTTCATCCACATTCTACCCTACGCAGGCTTATGAACAAAGTTTCACTACCTGTAAAAATGAAGCTAATAGGATTAGAAGATTTAAAAAAGAATTTCAAAATTGTAAAATTTGTAAACGATTTTATTTATCTAAAATTGTATAAAGGGAGATATACAATAAAGGTCCAGTTTCCCTTTATAGCGAATGAAAAATTAGCTTGTTTATTAGGTCATATTTTAGGAGATGGGTGCATTAAATCAAAAGAAGAAAATGTATACTACACTAATAAAAGTAAAGAATTAATCGACGAATTTAAGTTAATAATCAAAGATCTATTTGGTATTGAACCAAAAGAAAATTATAATGTAGAACGTAATTTTTATGAAGTATATCCACCTAAAACAATAGCTAAATTTCTTGTATTATGTGGCTTTCCTAAAGGTGAAAAGGTTAATCGAGAATTAACAATACCAGAATGGATTAAAAATGGCTCTTTCGAAATCAAATCAGCTTTTATACGAGCACTTTTCGATGACGAAGGGACTGTTATAAACAGCAAAGGAAATTACATAATAGGTTTTGGTATGAACAAAAAGAAATCTCTTTTAAATGAACACAAAATATTTATGGAAGACCTTCGAGGAATTCTATTTTCTCTAGGCATATATCCGAATGAAATTTTCCAAAGAAAACAGCCTTTTGATACTGTATCACTAGGATTCAATATATATGGACGATATAATCTCATGAAATTTTTAGAAAATATAGGCTTTTCAGACAAAATAAAACGAGAAAAATTAATAAAAGTAATTAATAGTTACAAAACTTACGGTAGGAATGAATCAAAAATGAGAATTCTAGATGCTTTAAAAGAAAATGAATATCTACGAACTAAAGATTTGTGTGTTATGGTAAATCGAAATAGAGATATAATTTGGAAAAATTTAGACACACTTAGAAAAGAGGGTTTAGTAAAGAAGGTTTTAATAGATAAAAGAGGTCCAATTGAAAAAGTTTTTTGGCAAATTAATAATTTAAATACTGTCTCAAAATAAATAGAGAGGTGATTAATAAGTGAAGAGGAAAGGTGATACATAATGCCTGCGGTACTTCCTGAATATAATTCAAGGGTTTAATGTCTTTGAATGTTCAAATGGGGTACGACAGGACAATCGCTGTAGGATGTTAGTTAATTCTATCATCCGGTGAAATTTAGTCCTGACGGCCGCTTGTTCCAGGTAGCGGATTTACTGAATTAACTGGTAGTCCGCCTGGACAGAATATGCAAAAGAAGCGGTTAAAAAGGGAACAACATCTTTAGGTTTAACCTTCAAGAATGGTGTTGTTTTAGCTACAGTAAAGCAAGTGCAAGATTTAGTTGTTCCTGGCACAATTGAAAAGTTGTTCAAACTAGACGATCATTTAGGTGCAGTTGCAGCAGGATTACTTGCGGATGCAAGAGTTCTTGTCAGCCAGTTGAGAGTGAAGGCACAAGTACATAAGATAACTTTCGAGGAACCGATGGATGTATGGTCGCTAGCAAGACACATTGGCGATAGAATGCAGATATCAACACTATATGCCGGGTTGAGGCCGTTTGGTGTATCATTCTTGCTTGGTGGGGTTGATTCTACTGGCTCACATTTGATAGAATCTGACCCGTCCGGAATGCTTTACGAATGGAAGGCCTATGCAATTGGTAGAGGGGCTTTAGTTGCAAACAAGTTGTTCAGGGATAAATTCAAGGATGAAATGGATGAGAAATCTGCAGTAAAACTTGTTATCGATGTTATAAAGAAATCGGAGAAATTCAAAGATTCTGAGCAGGCATTAGAGATTGCTGTTATTGGAGACAATAAAAATTTCAAAGTTTTAACACCACAAGAAATTAGAAAATTGTAGTGACGTTGTTATGGTTAGTATCGAGGAGGCTGTTATAGCCAGATTAAAGAGGGGTAACCTTCATTTTGAAATACTTGTCGATCCCAATAAAGCTTTAGAGTTCAAGAAGGGAAAAGATTATTCGATAGAAGATATACTCGCAATTTCAGGAGTTTACCACGATGCGAGAAAAGGTGATACTGTTCCTACTTCAGATCTGCAGAAAAATTTTGGAACCAGTAACATGAATGAAGTCGCTAAAAAGATCGTTAAAGAGGGTGATATCCAGTTCACAACAGAACAGAGGAGAAAGATGACTGAAGATACCACTAATAAAGTTGTTGATATTATTTCCAAACGAGCTATTAATCCCCAAACAAACACACCTCATCCGTCAAGCAGAATACTTAATTCAATTCATCAGGCTGGTGTCAGAATTGATCCTTTTCAGAATGCCGAAGCTCAGGTTGACCATGTCATAAAAAGTATAAAAACATTGCTTCCGATTAAATTACAGAGAATAACATTTCAAATTACAATTCCGGCACAACATGCTGGGCGGGTATACTCCGTTCTTAAAAGATTAGTGGAAGGCTTTGAAGAGAAGTGGCTGAATGATGGGTCACTTCAAGCAACATTGAATGTTGCTGCTGGAATTCAGATGGATATACTGAAACAAGTGGGTGATGTGACACATGGAGACTTCAAATCAGAAATCATTAAAAAGGAGGATGTATGATGGAAGAAGAAAGAGTTAGACAGGTCGTTGTACCTGGAGAAGTTATTGGTGATGGTAAGAAGCCGGGATATGGAACTTACGAAGAAAATGGAAAGATTATTTCGAAGTTTTTGGGTGTGCTGCAGGAATCGGACAGTTATTTAAGTGTTGTACCATTGTCGGGGGTTTATACTCCTAAAATTAGAGATAAAATTATAGGTGTAGTGACGGATGTAGAGAAGGCTGGCTGGATTGTTGACATTAATGCTCCGTGGCAGGGATTTCTTTCATTATCAGAGGCTTTGGATGAGTTTGTTGATATTAAAAGGGTGAGCTTGAACAGGTTTTATGATGTTGGTGATGTTGTTTATGGTGAAGTGGTTGATATCAGGAGGGGCGATGTACAATTATCTGTTAAATCGCCTATGTCGAGAAAATTGAAGGGTGGTTTTATTTTGAAGATCACTCCTACAAAAGTTCCTAGACTTATTGGTAAGGATGGTAGTATGGTTAATCTGATTAAGGAGAAGACGAACACTATGATAAGAGTTGGACAGAATGGTGTTGTGTGGATTGACGGCGAGAACATAGACAAGGCTGTTAAATCGATTAAACTCATAGAAGAGAAGTCACATATTTTCGGATTAACTGCCGAGATTTCAAAAATGTTGAGTGAGTGATATGGCAAGAGTAAAGGGTGTTAAATTTATTGAAAATGGCAAAAGACTGGATGGAAGGAAGCCATTAGATTTGAGAGAAATTGAGATGAAGGTTGGAGTTATTCCAAATGCCTATGGCTCTTCAATGGTCAGGTTTGGGAGTACAGTTGCTATATGTTCTGTATACGGACCGAGGTCATTGTTTCCTAAACACTTGCAAGAACCTGAAAGGGCTATTTTACAGCTGAGATATAACATGGCGCCTTTTTCTGTGGATGAAAGGGTAAGGCCGGGATCGTCCAGGAGGGAAGTGGAGATTTCAAAGGTTATGAGACTTGCACTAGAGCCGGCTGTATTTCTTGAGAACTATCCAAAGACTACTGTTGATGTTTATGTTGAAATTATCCAGGCTGATGGGTCGACAAGGGCTACTAGCATTAATGCTGCTTCGCTTGCGTTGGCAGATGCAGGATTGCCAATGAGGGACTTGATTGTTGGATTGTCTGGTGGGAAGATCGATGATACCGTAATAATTGATTTGAATGGATTTGAGGATAATAATTCACAAGCTGATATTCCTGTCGCTTTTCTTCCAAACAAAAAAGAGATCACGTTGATGCAAATGGATGGTTTGCTTAGTCATGATGAAATAAAAAAGATATTGAAGGATATTATGAAGGCCGGAGAAGTTGTTCACAAAAAACAGAAAGATGCGCTTAAGTCTAAATACAAGGTGTGATTATGAGGAGTGAATATATATTGAAATTACTTGAAAAGGATGAGAGACTGGATGGAAGAACTTTAAGTGAATTCAGGGGGGTAAGTATTGAGCCTGAAATAATAAAGAGGGCTGAAGGTTCAGCCAGGGTACTTTTTGGTAAAACTGATGTAATAGTTGGAGTCAAGATGGAGTTAGGTGTACCGTTTTCTGATATGTCTGATCAGGGAACTTTGAAAACCGGCGCAGAGTTTACACCGATAGCACATCCGGATTTTGAACCAGGACCACCAAGAGAAGAGGCTACTGAACTTGCAAGGGTTGTAGATAGGGCTATAAGAGAATCGGATTGCATAGAATTGGAGAAATTAATTATAACAGAAGGGGAGAAATGTCTTGAGGCTTATGTTGATATACACATAATCAATCATGATGGTAATTTGATTGATGCTTCATCATTAGCTGCTATTGCAGCGTTGCTTAGCACAAAGATTCCTAAATTGGAGAATGGGAAGATTATTAGAACAGAGTTTTCTGGAAAGCTTCCTGTTAGAAGTAAACCGGTTACGGTAACGGTTGGAAAGATTATTGGTAAACTGCTTGTTGATCCAATTAAAGAGGAAGAAGATATGTTGGAATCGAAATTAAGTGTTGGGTCGATTGACGGTGGTAAGATATCGGCCATGCAGAAGATGGGAGTCGGCAGTTTGGATGATAAGGATATTGACGATATGATTAATATTGCTTTGAAGAAGGCAAAAGAATTGAGGAAGTTCTTGTGACGTTTTATGGGAAGAAAAATATTGAGCAGGAAATTAAGACAGATTAAGGCTGGAAAGGTTAGACTTGCGCCAAGATGGGTTGATATTAGAAAGTTTGGCACAAAAAGGGCTAGAAATAGAAGGGTTTCTGTTACGAGAAGAAACTGGAAGAGGAAGAAACTAAAGCTGTAGTTAACTGCATGGGTCTAGGATATTGGATTTTTCTGAAATTACTGGTTGATCCAAATATTTTGTTGTTACTTTTGCATAATTTAATGTTTTTGAAGAGTCCCACGCTGAATTACTTTCTGTGCAGTTAATTTTATAAACCTTTGACATGGCTGGGGTTAAGTTATCAGAAAAAATTTGACTTGTGCAGATTTCACCGTCAGTAGATTTGAAATAAAATTGGGGAGAAGTCAGATCTACCGCACCGGTATTTGCTATTGCAACGGAAATCATTGCTGATTTATCTGCATTAACACAGAAAGCGTCTATTATTTCTAAGTTGGTTTTTGTGTAGTTTATTTGGAATGCAAAACCTGTAGCTATTTTTGTTGCCGTGGTATCTGCGAATGTTTTGTAAAGACCGAGACCTACTAATATAATGGCAATAAAAAATGTTACAAGCAGTAATCCATTAATTATCGGTGAGTTTCCCTTTGGCATATTGAGTATCCAATAAAATATATGTTAAGAAGAGATATTAAATGATTTCAACAAGAAACTAAACTCTAAAAATAAAAACCTGTCAATTAACTGCAGGCATCTCCTATATTGTCTCTTTCAATTGATATTGCTTTTTCGTTTAGACAATTGGCTGTTACTCTTACGTATTGCAAAACATCTGCTGTCCCCCAAGCTCCTGTTGATGCAGATGTACAATTAACTCTGTAAACTCTAGATATTCCAGGATTCAGTGTATCCGTAAATAATCCTACACAGACTTTTTGACTTGCTGATCTAAAATAGATTTGTGGAGAAGTTAAAGCGATTGGTCCTGTATTAGCTATTGCAACAGATGCATTAACAACTCCTGATATTGCTAGATGATTAATGCATGCCGCGTCTACTATATCCATTGCTGCTTTTGTGCAGTTAACTTGTAAAGCAAAACCTGTGCTGATTTGTGTTGTTCCTGTTTTTGCTACTGATGTTAAGAAACCAGATACGATTGCGGCTACTGCCAGTGTAAATGCTATCAGGAGAACTGCTGAGATTAATGGTGAGATACCTTTTCTACTCATATTTATCAACATACATCATTTATATTGCTCCTTTCTGCAGAGATTGCCTTTTCGCCTAAACAATTTGCCGTTACACGAACAAATTGTAACACATCATTTGTAGCCCATTCACTTGCACAAGTTATATTATACGCAGTTAAATTTGCTTGCCCAAAGGCTCCACTAAAGGTTCCCAAACATGTTTCGTCAGCAGCGTTCTTTGCAACAACTGAAACGTCTGATAGCGATATTGAACCTGTGTTTGCCGTTGCTATTGTTACTATATTAGAATTACAAAAAGCGTCAACTACTTCCATTGCTGCTTTTGTACAGTTAACTTGTAAAGCAAAACCTGTGCTGATTTGTGTTGTTCCTGTTTTTGCTACTGATGTTAAGAAACCAGATACGATTGCGGCTACTGCCAGTGTAAATGCTACCAGGAGAACTGCTGCGATTAATGGTGAGATACCCTTTTTCATTATGCTTCAATATAATAATATGAAAATTGGTTTATAAAACTTATAACTGACAGAAATATATTTTCTTTGTGATAGCAACTAAATTTGGTATTTCTTTGTTGTTGTATATAAACTATTAATTTTTCATTTAAATCGGAATTTAAATTTTCTCAAAATAAAACTAAAACATGGATTGGAAGGTAATAGGTCTGAAATGTGGACTGGAGATACATTGGGAACTGAATACTGAGAGAAAATTGTTTTGTTCTTGTTCTACGAGATTGAGGAATGATGAGCCGGATGTTGTTTTGGAGAGGTATCTTCATCCTGTTGCTGGTGAACTGGGGGATGTGGATGTTGCGGCTAGGTTTGAAGCTGTGAAAAATAGGAAATTGATTTATCAGGGTTATAGCGATACTACTTGTTTAGTTGAAACAGATGACGAGCCACCACATGAACTTAATCGAGATGCTTTAGAAATTGCGTTGATGATTTCACTGTTATTAAATGCGAGGCTTGTGGATGAGATTCATGTTATGAGGAAGACTATAATAGATGGATCGAATGTTTCTGGCTTCCAAAGGACGATGCTCGTTGCTAGGGACGGATTTATTAAAACTTTTTTTGGAAAGGTTGAGATAAAAAATATTTCACTAGAAGAGGATTCAGCGAGGATAATTGAGAACAAAGATGGCTTGGCTATATTTAGACTTGATAGATTAGGTGTGCCAGAGGTTGAGATTGGAACCGAGCCTGATATTCATACACCAGAACAGGCTTTAGAAGTTGCTGAGGCTATTGGTAAGATATTAAAGTCTACTGGGAGAGTTAAAAGTGGACTGGGTGTTGTTAGGCAGGATGTTAATGTTTCTATTCAAGGTGGGGCAAGGACTGAGATTAAGCATGTACAGAGGCTGAGCCAGATTCCTGAGGTTATTAAGAAAGAGGTGGAGAGACAGTTGCAATTGATTAAAGCTGGGAAGAGGGTTGAGAATTCTGTAAGAGTTGCAAAAGAGGATGGAACTACTGAGTTTTTAAGGCCTTTAGCTGGAGCAGCAAGAATGTATGTTGAGACGGACATTTTCCCTATAGAAGTTGATGAGAAGCTATTGAAGAAAATTAAAACCAATCTACCGGAGTCGTTGGAGAAGAGGGGTAAGGGATTCAGAGAAAAGCTGGGATTATCGCAAGAGCTTGCAAATCAGATTGTTAACTCGGAATATGTTGTATTGTTTGAAAGGATTGTTGGTAGGATAAATATTGATCCCACTGTGGTTGCTAGTACTCTTGTAAATACTTTGAAAGATTTGAGAAGGAGAAATGTTGTTGTGGAGAATGTTAGTGAAGGGCAGTTTTTTGAATTGTTTCGGCTGTTGAAGATGAAGAAAATTACTAAAGAGAGTTTGGCTGCTGTTTTGGAGAATATTGCTAAGAATTCTGATTTAGATGTTAAGATGGCAGCGAAACAATTTGAGA
>CAYJVB010000016.1:0-15895 GCA_964373575.1 uncultured archaeon
TCGTAAGAGTGGTTTTATGCCGGCAACGAGAAGACCTAGACATGGTTCGCTCCAATATGTAAAAAAGAAAAGGAGTAGTCGTATCTATCCTTCTGTCAGCACATGGCCTGTTTCTAATAACTTAAAAATTCTTGGCTTTTCGGGCTATAAGGCAGGGATGGAACATGTTATAGCAGTTGATTCAAAGAAAAACTCACCAACACATGGAGAAGAGATTTCCATCCCAGTTACTGTTCTTGATTGTCCGCCACTGAAGGTTCTTGCTGTTCGTTTCTATAAATCAACTCCATTTGGTCTGAGAGTTTTGACAGAAACTTGGGATCAAAATTCCAAAAATGACAAAGATTTGACAAGAAAAACTAGGCCAGGTGTTGGAAAAAAATTTGATGACATCAACAAATTCATGGATCAAATTCATGAGGTTAGAGTATTAGTTAGAACTCAGCCGCGCCAATCAGGTATTGGTAAAAAGAGACCTGAGATTTTTGAGCTAGGTATAGGTGGCAAAGAAAACACGGAGAAAGTCAACTTCTGTAAAACTATCCTTGGAAAAGAGATTAAAATAAGTGATGTTTTCAAAGACGGAGAATATATTGATGTCGTTGCAGTAACAAAAGGAAAAGGAACACAAGGCGTTGTCAAGAGATGGGGCGTAAGCATACAGAACAGAAAAGTTAACAAGAAAAGACGTCATATCGGCGCACTTGGTTCACAAACGCCTAGAAGAGTCACATGGACTATTCCTTTTGCTGGTCAGTTTGGTTTGTTCAGGAGAACTGAATACAATAAAAGAATTATTAAGATTGGTGATGACGGTAAAACTGTAACTCCAAAATCTGGTTTCAATGGCTATGGTGTAATAAAGGGGAATTATATTATAATAGAAGGCTCTGTTCCAGGTTCAAGAAAAAGGCTTGTTGTGCTGCGCCAGGCGATCAGACCACCGAAAGTGCCATTTATACCTACTGAAATAAGACATATGAAACAGTGATTTTCATGGTAAAAGGAGTTATTTTTGACTGGGACGGTACAATAGTTGAAAATACAAATCTCTGGTTTTTGGCAATCAATAAAGCGAGAGAAGAACTTGGCTTCCCACAAATATCATTCGAAAGATTTACAACTCCTGTTGGAAGCGCCGCCAATCAAGACTCTACGGGACTTTCAGATATTCCTCAGCCTATGATAACTCAGGCTGTTCAATCGTGGGTGTATAACTATGAAGAAATGAGGGAGGGTGCAAGAGTTGTTACTGGTGTTAAAGACTTAATCATGAAGTTGAAAAAGGAAGGCTATAAAATTGGGGTTGTTACTGGCGGTCATAGAGACAGGGTTATTAAAGAAATGAAAAATTTCAAGTTAGACAAATTTATTGATGTTGTTATCACAAGGGATGAGGCAATTCATGATAAACCTAATCCAGCAGGATTGAAATTAGCCACAGAAAAAATGAAATTGAGTCCTGGTGAGTGTGTTTATATTGGAGATATGGATGTAGATGTAATAGCTGCAAAAAATTGTGATATGTTTTCCATATCCGTTAATTGGGGAAGTCATGATATAGAGGAACTAACTAAGTTAAACCCGCATCATGCGGCAAGCGATTCCAATGAATTATATAAAGCTATAAAGAAATTGTGATTGAAATGAAAGCAAATATTTATGATTTGAGTGGAAAGGCGAAAGGAATGATAGATTTACCTGATGTCTTTGAATCACCTTTTAGACCTGATCTGATCAAGAGAGCTGTACTAGCAGAGCAAAGTCAGAGAAGACAACCATACGGGACTGACACTGAGGCAGGTATGAGGACATCAGCTCACTATCATGGAGCAAGAAGGAAAAAATATTCGATGATGAACAGGAATTTGGCAAGGATGCCGAGGTTGCATGACACATCCTCGCATTTAGCATTTAGGCCAAGAGAGGTGCCACAGACTGTTAAAGGTAGAGTAGCTCATCCACCAAGGGTAGAGAAGGTGTGGCAGCAAAAAATTAATAAAAAAGAGTTGATACTTGCTTTGAAATCAGCTATAGCAGCAACAACAAAAGCTAATATAGTCAAAGATAGAGGCCACAGGTTCAATGGACTGGATTTACCTGTTGTTTTAGATGATGATATGCAGTCGATTAAAAAAACAAAAGATTTTGAAAAACTCCTTATGAGTTTAGGTCTTAAAGACGAGCTAAACAGATGCAGAATAAAAACTGTAAGAGCCGGAAAAGGAAAGATGAGAGGAAGAAGATACAACAAGAAGAAGGGACCATTAGTTGTAGTTTTTGAAGATAAAGGAATTGCTAAAGCTGCTAAGAATATTCCGGGAGTCGATGTTGATTTTGTTGATAATTTATCTGTTGAAAATTTAGCACCGGGGGCACATCCTGGCAGATTAACTTTGTGGTCTAAATCAGCTGTTGAAAAATTGAAGGTGTAGTTCATGGATCCGTACAAGATATTGAAACATTCAATGATGACAGAAAAGAATGTAGGACTTGTTGAAAGAGAGAATAAGATAGTTTTTATTGTTGACAGAAAAGCTAAGAAAGAAGAAATCAAAAAGGCATTCGAGGAATTGTTTAAGGTAAAAGTTTCTGGTATCAATACTGCAATAACAAGAAAGGGTAAAAAGAAGGCTTTTGTTAGGTTAAGCAAGGAATATCCGGCTGTTGATGTGGCAACTAAATTGGGGATAATATAAATGTTTTATGGAGCAATGACCGGAGCGATAAAATATGCAGAACAATTATATCTCGACGGTTATGGAAAAAAAGAAAGTGAGCGAATGTTGATGGCTATGTATAGATCACGAGGATTAAGCCTAGACGATGCCGGAAGAATAGTATCAAGGGTATTTGAAAATGATGGAAGTTATGGGAGTGGTGTAAATGGGAAAGAGAATTAAGTCAAGAGCAAGGGGGAAAGGTGGCCCTGCTTATAGAGTACCGTCTCATAGATTTGCTGGAAAAGTTGAATATAATCTTTCACAAAATGTTTCTTATGGTCTTGTTTCTGATATTATTCACGATCCTGGGAGAAATGCTCCGTTAGCTGTTGTTAGATTTATTGATGGTTCTGAGAGATTGCAGATAGCACCAGAAGGGTTAAAGGTTGGTGATAAGATTAATTACTGGTCGGGATTAGGGCTAGGAAGCGTTTTACCATTGAAGAAGATACCTGATGGCATGAAGATTTTCAGTATAGAGACATTTCCTGGATCAGGACCTAAGTTGTGTAGAAGCTCAGGTAGTTTTGCTACTGTTATGGGAAAGATTAAAGATAAGGTAAGAATTTCGTTTCCTTCAGGTAGTATTAAAGAGATGAATGAAAATTGTTTAGCTACAATAGGCATGCCTGCTGGTGGTGGGAGAAAGGAGAAGCCCTTCGTGAAGGCTGGAATAAAGTATTTTGCTATGAGGGCTAGAGGTAGATATTGGCCTGTTGTTAGGGGTAATGCTCAAAACCCCGTTGACCATCCGTTTGGTGGAAAGACAAAGCCTGGTATTCCTAAGAGTGTTTCTAGACATGCACCGCCAGGAAGGAAGGTTGGTGCTATAGCGCCGAGAAGGATGGGTAAGAGAAAGAAATAATATTGTGCCTTTTTATCCTTAACAGAAAAGAAACAAGTATGCCAACATTATTTTCAACAGATCTTATTGGTAGGACTGCTTAACAGTTTGAAATACTCACTTCGAAATAACTGTTCTGATGTTAATCTTTTAAATACTTCTCTGTAATAATACTTCTGATATTATGGTAAAGATATTCACTCTCAAGGGTAAAACATTCGAAGAATTGAAGGGCATGACTCTAGAACAATTCGCTAGACTGATTACTAGTCGTGAAAGGAGAACTTTGTTACATGGCTTGACAGATAGGCAGAAAAAACTGCTAGAAAACATAAGAAGATATCCTGATAAGTTCCACAAAACTCACGAAAGAGATATGCTTATTATTCCTGAGATGGTAGGTGTAAAAATCGGAGTTCATAAAGGCAGTGAATTTGTTTCTTTGATGATTGATGAAAAAATGATTGGTCATAGGCTAGGAGAATTTGCTTTAACAAGAAAGAGAGTTCAGCACTCTAATCCTGGTGTTGGTGCAACTAGGTCAAGTCGTCATATACCATTGAAGTGATAACATATGAGCAAAACAGTGACAGCATCAAAACCAAACGCGCGTGTTTCTATGAAAGATTCTATATTACTTTTTAACCAAATAAGAAACAAACCGGTAAGTAAAGCAAAATTATTATTGAATAGCTTGATAGAACAGAAGCGAAATCTCAATGGTAGATATTATACGCTTGTTTCTAAAGAAATATTAGGACTGCTAAATGATGCTGAAGCTAATGCCGAGTCTCTCGGTCTGGATACAGAAAAACTTTTTATCAAGAACGCTTCGGCTAACAAAACTTTCACATTTATGTTGCCCAAAAGTAGATTTTCCCATAGGGGTAGAAAGGCAAAGATAAGTAGCTTAGAAGTAACATTAGAAGAGAGATGATAATGGTCGTAGAAAGATTTTTTGTCAAGGAAGGTATTAGAAAAGCACAGATAGAGGAATTTTTGCAAGACAGATTTGAGAAAGCGGGTTATAGTCATATTGACATTCAAAGAACACCATTGGGTACAAGGCTTATTGTTTACGCTGAAAGACCTGGTTTGGTTATTGGTAAGTCGGGTAGAAAAATACAAGAAATAACAGATGAAATAAAGGAAAAATTTCAACTTGAAAATCCACTTCTTGACGTGATTGAGGTAAATAATCCTTATCTTGATGCTCAGATTGTGGCCACAAAGATTGCCAAAAGTATTGAGAGAGGCGGATTTTATAAGAAGATCGCAAATTTCTTTTTGCAGAGAGTAACGGAGGAAGGTGCTATAGGTATTGAGATAAGAACTGCGGGGAAATTAAGCGGCGAGAGAGGTAGGTTTCAAGTTTTCAAAGCGGGATATATCAAACATGCAGGTTATTATGCGGATCACGTTGTTGACAAAGGGTATTGTAAGGCAACCTTGAAACTTGGGTCTGTTGGGGTTCAAGTAAGAATTTTGAAGGAATTGCCTGAAGATAGAAACCTAAAAATTAAAGAAATGGTTGAGCCAGATGAAAAAAAAAGAGCTGAAAAGTCTAAAAACTGAAGAATTAGAAAGAAGACTAGAAGAGTTGAAACTGGAATTAATGAAGGAAAGGGGTAATATAGAGATGGGAGGAAACATTAAAAACCCAGGAAAGATAAAAGTATTAAGGAGAGATATAGCGAGGATAAAAACCTTTAAGAAAGAGAGAGAAAAGTAATGGCAGATAATTATATAAATAGTGCGCACATAACTAATTCTGTTATTTTTATTATAACGAATGGTGATTGAGGAAAAAATGACTTTAGGAATATGTCAAACATGTGGTTTGCCCTTAGATATATGTACGTGTCGTGTTATTGAGAGAGAAGCATCTAGAATCAAAGTTTACATGACCACAAGAAAATTTAGAAAGCCTGTCACCATCGTTGAAGGTGTTGATCCTAAATCTGGAAAATCAGTTGCTAGTGAGTTGAAGAGAAAACTTGCTTGCGGTGGGTCATATAAAGATAACAGGATCGAGCTTCAGGGAAATCATATCGGCAAGGTAAAAGAAATACTGATTAAATTAGGTTTTGATAAGGAACTGTTTGAAGCAAATTAGAAGATATTATTTTTGATACCCATGTTTCCCAACCAGTGGAACATATACAACTTCAGAGAATTTTTTTGTCTTAATTCTACCTTCATTATCTTTTTCTAATAAGACTAAATGCTGGCTTGGATATTTTGGTCCAAGAGGGAAAATTAATTTACCGCCATTTTTTAATTGATCGACAATAGTTTTAGGAATTTCTGTGTATGATGCTGTAACGCATATTTTGTCATAAGGTGCCAATTTAGAGTAGCCCTTTGATCCATCACCATGCACAGCAATAACATCTTTATATCCTACCCCTTTCAGGTTTTCTTTCCCAAACTTGAATGTTTCTTTATCTCTTTCAACGGTTACAACTAAACCTTTTTTTCCAATAATTTCTCTTGCTATAGCTACGCCGTAACCAGAGCCAGTGCCAATTTCTAAAAACTTATCTCCTATTTTCAGTTTTAAAGCCTGATAGAATAAAGGATAGGTGTGTGGAGCTGATATAGTCTGCATGCCAGTGAATGGAGGAATAGGAAATGGTTCATCATAATATGCAAATCTGAGATATTTTTTATGCACGAACAATTCTCTTTTAACTTTCAACATCGCTTTGATTACAACTTTGTCTTTTAGAATTCCTTGCATAATTAGTTTTTCAACCATTGCTTTTCTTTGGTTATCAAAATCGTTCATAATTAAGAGTTGATAAACACTACATAAAAATTAATTTTATTTGCATTAAGAAGGGTTTAAATGTGTTTTATTGTAACAATGAGCTATGTTATCACAAGTTATAGGTAGGACAAGACTTCAAAATGGAATATTGGAACTAGAAGGACAACTTTATAATGTAACATCTTTGGGATTTGAAGAAATGGCATCTGGATATGATATAACAGTCGAGTCTTTTCAGATAATTGGGTATGAACAAAAAATGGATGTAGCCAGAGCTAAAATATCTCCTAAATCTTCTACTCCACCGCAATATGTAAAACGTGAGGGGACGATAAAAGATTATCCAATCAGTGGGAGTGGGACATTATTATGTCTCTGTCCAGATGGAACTTTAAGGAAAGTTAGTTATGATGATGGTAATGAAAATCAATATAATCTTAAAGAGGAATATGGAAGAGGATGTTATGTGTCTTGGATAGCTGGTAACAAAGGTCTAGTCTTTGCTGAAATCTGTGAACCCCCTTATCAAAAAGGTGATCTTATAGATCTAGACATAAACTCTCTTGTTGTTCCGGGTTTATTCAGACAAGCATACAAGTCACTAGCAGGTTTTTAATTCTAAAATATTCATTTCTAATGTATGCCAATTGAGCCACAGAACATTGTCAGGCATGAGCTAATAGGACTAAAGGTAAAGGTTAAAAGATCTACCAACAAATCTCAAGTAGGCTTGCAGGGAACAGTAATAGATGAAACTTATAATACCATAAAAATTGAAACTAATAAGGGAGAAAAGAAAGTTGCCAAAAACACAGCAATATTTATATTTGAACTTCCCAATGGTAAAAAAGTTGAAGTCAACGGTGAACTGCTTGTTAGCAGGCCGGAAGACAGATTAAAAAAGAAATTTCCAAGGTGGTAAAGTGGAAGAAAAATTGATTCAGGAGATAGAAAAGAGATTAATTAGAGATAAAAAGTTTAGAAAGGAATTAACTGCGACTCTAATTAATGATTATATTATTGATTCCAAACCAATTTCTTTCAAGGAAATTAAGAAGAGGACAAGAGATTTGATAAGATATACAGCTGAATTGGAATTAAAAGAAATGTTTGAGGAACCCGAAGAAGTAAATGAAGTCTTGGAAAACTAGTGATTTTTATGGTTAAGCAAAAAACTCGTGACATAGGTTATGATGTAAAACCACCATCTCAGTTATGCAGTGATAAATTATGTCCTTGGCATGGCACACTTCCAATACGAGGAAAGATTTTAGAAGGAACTGTTGTTTCTGATAAGATGCAAAGAACAGTTGTCATTAGAAGAGATTATCTTCATTTTGTTCCAAAATATGAGAGACACGAGAAAAGGAAGAATAGAATACCTGCACATAATCCCACATGTATTTTAGCCAAGAAGGGTGATTTTGTAAAAATTGCAGAATGCAGGCCATTAACAAAAACAAAACATTTTGTTGTCATAGAAAAGGCTGGTTAAAATGAAGGCAGTAAAAGCTAAAATAACAAGGGGAATACCCACCGGTAGTTTGATAGAATGTGCTGATAATACTGGCGCAAAGATATTGAGAGTCATAGCCGTTATTGGTTATAAGGGCGTTAAGAGCAGATATCCTTCAGCTGGTGTTGGTGATGTTGTTGTTTGCTCTGTAAGACACGGTAATGTAAAGATGAGAAAACAAGTGGTTCGTGCTGTGGTTATAAGACAAAGGATGGAATATAGAAGACCTAATGGTATGAGGATTTCTTTTGAAGATAATGCTGCCGCAATTGTTAATGAAAGAGGGGAACCCCAGGGCACGCAAATAAAAGGACCAGTCGCGAAAGAGGTTGTAGAGAGATTTTCCGTTGTGGGTAAAGTTTCAAATTTTGTTATTTAGTTTAAATACTATGTCATAATAAACCATTTAAACACTTTCCTTTAATAGTTTAGAGAAGTATAGGTGAATTTATGAAAAAATGGTCAAGACACTGGAAAGCATCCAAACAACCAAGGAAGCAGAGAAAGTATAGATATAATACACCAATTCATGTTCGAAAGAAATTACTTTCTGCACATTTGTCAAAAGAACTTATCAAGAAATATAATAGAAGATCAGTTCCTCTAAGAGAAGGCGATGAGGCCGAAATCATGAGAGGGAAACATAAAAAGAAAAGAGGTAAAGTTAGCAAATTGAGTTTAAGAAAACTGAGAGTTTACATAGAAGGAATATCACAGAAAAGGGTTGCTGGAACTGAGATTCCTTTGGGTTTTGAACCCAGTAACTTGAGGATTGTTGATTTGAATTTGAGTGACAAGAAAAGATTAAAAACATTAAATAAAACATTAAAGGAGGATGAACATGGGAAAGCACCTAAAGTCGCTGTCGGCGCCAAAGTTTTGGAGAGTACCCCCAAAGCAAAGACCGTGGGTAGTGAAACCAAGACCGGGACCTCACAAAAAATTTGAGTCTATACCTTTATTGATAATTCTCAGAGATATTTTGAAATTAGTTGATACTTCATCTGAAGGGGAAAAAATCATTAAAGCGAAAGAAATTCTTGTTGATGGTAAACTCCGAAAAGATCACAAATATCCTGTAGGTCTGATGGACGTTATTCATATTCCTAAGATCAATAAAGGTTATCGAATTGTTCCAGTGAAAAAAGGTTTGGAGCTATTGGAAATACCTGTTAAAGAAGTTAATTTTAAATTGTGCAGAGTTGATGGCAAAACATTGATAAAAAATGGCGAATTGCAATTAAATTTGCATGACGGAAGAAATATTATTTTGGAATCTAAGGTAAAGAAAGAAGATTACAAAACTGGTGATTCTGTATTAATAGAATTGCCTTCACAAAAAATAGTTGAGCATATAAAAATGGAGAAAGGGAATTTAGGAATAATTATCGGCGGTCAAAACAAGGGTCAGTTTGTTAAAGTTAAAGAATTGAAGAAAACAAGGAGTAGGGAACCAAATAAAATTGTATGCGATTTGAATGGTAGAGAGTATGATGCTGTTAAGGATTACGTCTTTATAGTTGGTTCCAATAAACCAGTTGTGAGAGTGAGTGGTTAATATGAATCCCATGAAAGAAATCAAAATTGAAAAAGTAACTTTGAATATAGGTTGTGGTGTAGATAAAGAAAAACTTGATAGAGCAAAGAAGTTACTTGAAAAACTAACCAACCAAAAAGCAATGATTACACAGACAATAAAAAGAAATACTTTTGGTGTAGCTAAAGGCAAGCCTGTTGGTGTTAAAGTTACTCTTCGTGGTCAGAATGCTAAAATGTTTCTCGATAATGTGTTCAAAGCTATTGATGATAAAATCAAGAAATCACAGATTAATGGTGGAAATTTTTCTATTGGAATAAAAGAATATATTGATTTGTCCTCTGCAATTTATGATCCAGATATAGGAATCATAGGTTTCGATACAACAGTTACACTAGAAAGGCCAGGCTTTAAAGTGAAAAGAAGAAGTATACGAAAATCTAAAATAGGTAAAAATCATTTAATAACTAAAAATGAGACTATTGAATGGGTTGAAAAACAGGGGGTTGAGATACTTGGAGAATGAAATGGGTCCTCGTGACATAACTACAAAATTAGCTGGTATAATTTTCAAGAAAGCTCTTTTGGAGAATAATTGGACGAAAGTTTATGAGAATGTATTTTTTGAAATGATGAACAACGAATTTGAAGATGAGATGAGTTTTCTGCGAATTTTTGGCGATTGTGGTGGTTAATTCTATGCCCAAGAAATTTGGAAGAGGAACACGTGTTTGTCGAAAATGTGGAAACCATAAGGGTCTTATTAGAAAATATGGATTATATTATTGTAGAAGATGTATGCGAGAAGTTGCTCAGCAATTGGGTTTTGAAAAATTTAGTTGAGTGATATGTTGGAAATTCTTTTGATTATTGTTGCTTTTATTGGTTCAAGTCTTGCCGGCATAATTGATTTGAAGACAACTGAAATTCCTGATCAAATACCTTATGTGATGATGGGCGTTGGAATTTTGGCTTATGCTGTGAAATCACTTTTAGTTTGGAGCTATTGGCCGCTTCTTTTATCGATTATTTATGGCTTGGTTTTTTTGGGAATAGGATTTTTGATGTACTACACAGGTCAGTGGGGAGGTGGGGACGCAAAATTATTGTCAGCAATCGGGTTTTTGTTACCTTCTCTAACTTCTAGTGTAACAAAGACTTTAATATTTCCTTTTCCAATCAGCTTTTTCTTCAATCTATTTTTTGTAGGAGCAGTTTACATGATAGGTTACGCCTTGTTTCTTTCTATCAAAAATAGACGAATTTGGGAAGTTTTTGTACATGATATAAAGGCCAATTCCAAGATGCTAGTTGTTCTAAATGTTTTTGTTGTTATTGGTTTAATGCTATTAGGATATTTCACGATGAATTTATTTTCAAATCTTAGTTATTCCCAGATCATCAAGAATGAAATAATGATTGCGGTAGCTATTGTTGGCATGTTTTTTGTTTGGAGATTTACTAAGGTAGTGGAAGATATCGGATTCAAGAAAAAAATTCCCGTATTCACGTTAAGAGAAGGAGATGTTCTTTTGGAATCAAAGTTGTGGGAAGGATTGACGGTTAAACAAGTGAAGAAAATTAGAAGTGCTAATAAAAAACATGTTTGGATCAAAGAGGGTGTTAGATTTGGTCTTGCATTTCCTTTAGCTTTGTTATTTACATTGTTTGTGGGAGACGGTGTTATCCTATTGATAGGATTGATTTAACTATCTAGCTAAATATCTGTGAGAGATCTCTTCAACTTCTATCGCATCAAGTATTTCCTGAAGATAAACTACAGTTTCTAAATCTTCTGCACAATAAACCATCAGTCCATGCCATTCAACTGAATTACAAGAATTCACATCACCTAATTTTCTTTTTATTATGTCTCTATATTGATCAATAACTCTTTTTTTGGCCATTTTCAACTGATATATTGCATGATCTTCACCATAACTTGATGATTCATATTCTATTCCAACAAGGTGATACACATTTTCAAGAAATACTATGTAAAATAAATCAATAGATCCTAATGTCCCCGAAGCATACTCAAATTGAAAATCCCTCTCGCAATATAATTTTTCTCCACGGTTTAATACATCATGGTTTAGATTGGATGGATTTTCTTTGATGGCCGTAACAATCATATCATGATATCTTGACTTAAATCGATCTGTTGATCCCCGACCGAATTTTAATCTTTTAGGCACGAATTGTTATTTGGCATGGAAATCTTAAATATAGGCTAGATACCTAATTTTTTCTTTCCACTCATGAATGGTCTCAAAACTTCTGGGATAACAACCGAACCATCTTTTTGTTGATTTTGTTCTATTATCGCGATCATTACTCTACTGGTTGCTAGTGCTGTATTATTCAAAGTATGTACGAGACCTGCAGCTGCCTGACCTTCTTTTTCTCTGAATCTTATGTTCAATCTTCTTGCTTGATAATCTGTGCAGTTTGAGTTTGATCCTACTTCCCTGTATTGACCGTCGGCCATTAGAATTTCAGTGTCGTATTTTTTAGCTGCAATGCTGCCTATATCGCCAGTACAAACGTTAACTACTCTATATGGCAACCCCAATCCTTGTAGAAGATCTTCAGAATTTTTCTGCAACTCTTCATGTAATTTCCAAGAATCTTTAGGAAAACAAAAGATGAACTGTTCAATTTTATGAAACTGATGCATCCTAAATAAACCTTTCGTATATTTTCCATGTGCACCCACTTCTTTTCTGAAGCACGGACTGAATCCACAAAATTTTAATGGCAAGTCGTCTTTGTTTAGAATTTCATCCTTCAACATTGCTCCTAGAGGATGTTCTGCTGTCGCGATTAGATACAAGTCTTCTTTCTCTATTTTGTATATCTGTTCTTCAAAAAATTCAAAATCTGTTACGCCAATGAAAGGTTCCTTATGGATCATGTACGGCGGAATAATAAAAGTATAACCACGCTTCATCATGATATCTATTCCATATTGTGCTATGGCTAAATCCAGTCTGGCTAAATCATTTTTAAGGTAGAAAAATCCATGACCTGAAACCTTTGCTGCTCTTTCAACATCTATCAAGCCTAAGCCCTGCAGTATATCGAGATGATTTTTAGGTTCAAAGTCAAATTTCAATGGCTTTCCCCAGGTTCTAATCACAACATTATCCTTGTCGTCTTTGCCGAAAGGAACAGATTCATGCAGGATGTTAGGTAACCGCATTTGTATGTATTTGATTTTTTCTTGATAATCTTCAGCTTTCTTTTCTAATTCTTCAATTTTCCGTGGAATTTCCTGCGCTTCTTTCAATTTCCTGCTGGCATCTTTTTTCTGTTTTTTGAGTTCTGCTATTTCTTGTGTGATCACATTTCTTTTATATCTAAAGTCGTTGATCTCTTGAATTAGTTGTCTCCATTCTTTGTCGTATTTCAGTAAATCATCGACCCATTTAAGTTTTTCTGTATCGTGGCGTCTATCCAAATCTTTCTTGACTATTTCTGGTGTTTCTCTGAGAAGCTTAATGTCTAACATAGCAATACCTCTTTAATTTTATCGATTCTGGATTTAAATTTTCTTAAAGACATAACTAAGAAAGAGTAGGAAACTTGTTTAGTCAGTCGGATTGGGACGGCATCACGTTCACTTAATCAAATATTTGTCATATAACTATTTATAAGATATGCTTACGCAAGATTAACTCATTTCCCATTGATATCCGTCAGGTTCGGTTATAGATTTTAATGTTAGTGGAAAATGTTGTCTTATCGTCAGTAACTTTTCCCTTTCAATAGGACCTTCTCCATATATCAAAACTTCATATCCAGTTAATTCTCCACTTTTTTTAATTCTACTGGCATTAATACGGTATTTAGGTAATACCAACGATATAAATGCCATCACTGAACTATATGCTACCATAACAGCAGCGTTAGCACCGAAGACCAATCTATAAGGCCCACTAGACATTTTTAATTACCTATTCCTATTTTGCACTTAAACCTTTTATTCTTTTCGATTGGATAATGGGCTCTGTCTGGATTAGAAGCTCATCTGAGAAGTCACCTATTTATCAAGAAACACAATTTCACAAAAGCCGCGTACGCAATTTTCTTAACCCTAAGTAGACAATATAAAGCATATGAAAGAGAAGAAAGCCTTGGTGGAAGCTGCATTATTTATGTCATCTGCACCTTTAACCTTCAAAGAACTATTAAAAATCTCTGGCATAACCTCGGAACAAAAATTGAAAGACATTATGGACGAGTTAAAGCAAGACTATGAACATCCTACAAAAGGCTTTGAACTTTCTACGATAGGCGATTTTTATCATTTCCGTGTTAAGCAGGCTTATTTAGATAAAGTTGCTACACTAACCCCACATGCTGATCTCTCTGGTGGAATGCTAAGAACATTAGGTTTAGTTGCTCTAAAACAGCCAATCAGCCAGTCTTATGTTGTTAAAGTACAGGGAAACAAGGCATATGACTATATTAAAAATCTTGAAAAGAGAGGATTAATTAAAACCGAAAAGGCCGGAAGATCAAGAATAATAATGACTACAAAAGAATTTGAGAAATATTTTGGAAAAAGCGTTGATGAAATTAAGAAGACATTAGAAGATGTGATGGAAGGTGGATACACCCGAGACAAAGATTCAAGCCAACCTGTTGAAGAAAATAGAGACCTCGAAGATACAGAAGATTAAAGAAATTCCTAAAGGATTTTCGTTTGAGCTATATTTACAAAAGGAGAAAAAATTTCTGATTATTGTTCCTGAATCGGGTGTTTTCTTATCCGATAAAGATTATGATGCTAGCGAATTATCTAGTCTAGGAAAAATACTTCGTGAGAAGTTGGTTAGCGAAAAAATATTATCAGTAAGGCAGCATGATGACGATAGAATAATAGAGATAGAGACTCAGCATTTTTTTGTCTTTCTTGAATTTTTTAGGGATGGCAACATTATTTTGGCTAAAAAACCTGACAAGAAAATTATAATAGCGAAAGAAATGAGAAACTGGAGACATCGTATAATAAAACCTAATCACGAATACAAGTATCCTCCTCCACCCAAATATAAACAACCTACTGATATTAGCATTTTATCTGATCGCTTAGAAGAAGTTAACAATAAACTCAAAAGAGAATATGAAAACCTCTTTACTCAGTACAAATCGGCAGACACGCAAAAAAAACAAGAAAAGCTTCAAAGAATCAAGAGCTCTCAATTACTAAAGTTGAAAGAACTTGCACAAGAAAAATCAATTCTAGAAGGATACGTCGATTCTATCTATTTGAAATATACAGATTACGAGGCACAGTTAGAAAAGGTTAAAGAAAAACAAAAATATGGAATTGCGGAGGTATTAGGAATTCCTTTAGATGTTAAAAAGTCATTGAATGATAATATTCAGTATTTTTTTAAAAAATTAAAACAGTTGAAGAAAAAAATTGAAAACGTGGGCAAATCAATAGAAGAAACAGTATTAATTGAAACACAAGTCAAAAGTGTAACAAATGAGAAACAGGTAAAGAGAGAGTGGTACGAAAATTTTAGATGGTTTATTTCATCAGACGGATTCCTAGTGATAGGTGGGAAAGATGCTAAATCGAATGAGCAGCTCATCCGAAAGCATATGAAATCTGAAGATTTGGTTTTCCACACCGACATTACAGGATCACCTTTTGTTTTAGTGAAAAACCCAAACAACAAAATGATACCTGAAAAAACAATTGAAGAAGCGGCACAATTCTGCGCTACCTATTCGAAGGCTTGGAAAATTGGAATATCAATTGCAGACGTATATTACATTAAACCGGAACAAGTTAAGAAAGAAGGAGGATTGCCAACGGGATCATTTATGATTTATGGAAAAAGAAATTGGGTCAGAAGAATTCAACTGGAACTTACAATTGGCATTTTAGACGGTAAAATTATCGCAGGACCAAAAACGGCAATTTTTAAAAAAACAAATGATTATTTTTTGATTATTCCCTCTGAAGATAATTTTCGAGTTCCTGCAAAATTTGAACAATTTAGTAATGAAATTCTGAGACTGATTCCTTACGGTAAGGGCAGTATTCAAGAAAAACATTTTGAAAAGAAATAACAATCTTAAAAATTCATGTTGTATTATATGGACTCCATCTAGCTGAACTTACTCCCTGATATTGTAATAATTCTTCCATAAATTCGGCAGCCTTTGAGGGTCCAACAGAAGCATCTACCACTATTGACATTTCTCCTCTAGTATCCCATCCTACAACATATGCAAATGGATATTTAGGATTCATAAAATAGAATGGACCATCTACAGCCTGGAATTTTCTCTGAACTTCTATCTCTGTATTTATTATCAATCTATATATCTTTCTTGGTGATCTATGATCCCAGTACCAATTACCGTAATATTCATCTGTTCTAGTTGGTTGATTGAACATAAGTCCAGTCATTTTCTACACTTCTTTAAGTATAATATTCAATTAAAGCTTAAATCCTTTTCGGAAAATTCAGTACTT
>CAYJVB010000017.1:0-15507 GCA_964373575.1 uncultured archaeon
TTGATTTTGATTAGAGAAAAGTAGAGTTATTATTTAGAATTAGGCAACGGTACCCGTTTCTCCATTAAACTATAACAGGTTAACCTGCCCAATAGATTTATATAGTATTTCTCCAATAATTAGTTTCGTGAAAGTGATGCCGAGCCAATACAATTGTCTGAAAGAAATAGGGAAAACCTGAGGAAAGTATTGCTTAGAGCTTTTAATAGAAATCAAATTCTAATTTTGCAACATATTGAAAATGGTTCTCATTCTTTAACCAGTGCACTAATAGATTTATCAAGAATTTTTAACATTCCCCTCTCCACTTTGAAGCTGAATGTAAGAATCCTAAAAAAATTTGACTTGATAGATTTTGGTAATTCTTCTAATTTCAAAAAACCTAAAATAACGAATTCTGGAAGATTGATATTAGGACTTATAGATAATAGGGCATAAGATTCTGGTGATATTTTAATGAAGAGAATAATAATCAACGATGCTGGAGCTGTTCATCCTTTAATGCCGGAGATAAATTACAGTAAAAGAACAAGATTAAGTAGAGCCGTAACCAGAAATGTACTGTGGGCATATGAAAGAACAGACGTTTTGAATGTTCCACCAATAGTTATTCGTGAATTTAACAACATGTTTGTCGTTTTAGATGGATTAAATCGTTGTGTAACTGCCACTCTTAGAAGAATTCCTTTAAGAGGATGTCAAGTAGAAACAGTTAATGATATTTACCACCATTTACCAGATGAATGTTTACGAAGTTTAGCTGAAGGCATTGACGAATTATCGCCGATTTTTTCTTTGTATAGCGATGAGGCTATATATATTGAAGGCACTCCCATTGATCGAGCAAAAGAACGTTTGAGAATAGCATTTGAATACACAGCCACTTATGTTAGTATATGTGAAAGATCTGGTGTAAGAACAGTTTATGATTTAGTTGAAAAATATAACAAAAGATGATTAATATCTGTCAAAATATAATATTTAAGGTGACTCGGTGGATATAGAAACAAAAATAGATTTAGTAAAAAAGGTTGCTGAAGAGATAATAACAGAACAAGAACTTAGAGAGTTATTGCAAGCCAACGAACATCCTATTGCTTATGATGGGTTCGAGCCGTCCGGGGTAGCTCATTTACCGTTTGGCGTATACAGGGCTATAAACCTTCAAGATTTGATAAAGGCAGGAATAAAATTCCGATTATGGGTTGCTGATTGGTTTGGTTGGATCAACAATAAAATGGGTGGTGATTTAGAGAAAATAAAAATGGTTGGTGAATATTTCATAGAAGTGTGGAAGGCTGCTGGAGTGGATATGAATAAAGTTGAAGTTATGTGGACTAGTGATGCTGTAAAAGATCCAGAGTATTGGAAGAAAGTTATTCTCATCGCTAAAAACACTACAGTAAAAAGGACGTTAAGATGTTTAACTATAATGGGAAGGAAAGAGGGGGAGATGAAGGAGACAGCTCAATTCTTCTATCCAATGATGCAAACAGCCGACATATTTTATTTGAAGGCTGATATATGCCAACTCGGTTTAGATCAAAGACGCGCTAATATGCTTGCAAGAGAGGTGGGACCAAAATTAAATTGGTGGAGGCCTGTGGTTGTAAGCCACCATATGTTAATGGGGCTAGAGGGTGTTAAAACACCAGAAGGTTATGATGAGAACAAAAAATTTGATGTTGAAATAACTTCAAAGATGAGCAAAAGCAAACCTGAGTCATGCATATATGTTCACGACTCAAAAGAAGAAATATTAAAAAAAGTCAACAATGCATTCTGTCCAGCTAAAGTTGTAGAAAACAACCCCGTTCTTGACTATTCGAAACATATCATCTTCAGAAAATTTAATTCCTTGGGGATAAAAAGGCCTTTAAAATTTGGGGGCGCGTTAGAAATACAAAGTTATCAAGAACTTGAAGAAAAATTCAGAAAGGGGGAAATACATCCACAAGATTTGAAGCTAGCCGTTGCTGAAAGTTTGGAAGAAATAATCAGGCCAATAAGACAACACTTTGAAAAGAACAAAAGGGCGAAAGAGTTATACGAATTAGTTAAGAAACAGAAAATTACACGTTAATAAATACCTCCGTTATGGTCTTTCATCCAATTCTTTGCAGCCTGTTTTATGCTAACAATCTCCCTTGAATCGTCTGGCATCGGTCTTTTTATTGTCATAGGAATTTTTACATCTTTGAACTCTTTTTCAGCGATTTCAATCGGTTCAATCTCTTCTTTGTCTGTTTTAATAAGCAAAGGAGCGCCTAGAGAAATCTGTAATGCTCTAGCCCCAATTATTCTGGTAACTTCAAATCTGGTTAGTCTATCTTTTGGCCATTCAGGCATTAACATACACCTCGAAAAAGAGAACGCATATTCCCTATTTTTAGCGGCAACATTTTTAAAGCTTAATTATGTTGGTGTAAAACGTGCTATTTTCTTTAGCAGATCTACATGTCCTAACATTAATGCTCTGCAACAATATCTTTCCAAACCTAAATCATCTAAAACTTTTTTACCATCTTCACCCTTGTCGATTCTTTTCTTAAAATCTTCCCAAAGATGGCCTACTACTTTGCCACAAGTGAAACATCTAACAGGTATGATCATTTTTTCACCTACGATATATTCTTACCAAAATCAATGCTATCATTAATACTGCAAGTGATATTATTAAAACATTTCTTCCAGTTTCTTTGTATTTCTTATCTTTTAGGAGCAATAAACCAGCAATAACCCCGGTAGGTAAAGGGTTGAAAACTGATGCGCAATATGCTATAATTTTCAATTTATCACGATTTACCAAAACATCACCTTTTGCTACGTTGCTTGTGTCTTCTAGCGCCTTGTCTAGATCGAGAGGGCTTGTGGGGTTCTGTCCTTCTGTAGTCGTAGACAAGCAGATTCCTGTCGTATTCTAACAATTTCTTCTTCAGTTTTTCATCTTTGTAGTACTCAACCAATGCTCTAGCTATGGCTTGTCTTGCCGCGTCAGTCTGTCCTGAAACACCACCACCATGTACATTAACTTTTATATCAATGTTGTCCATAGGACTATCAGCGATCATTAAAGATTCCCTTATTTTTAATCTAGAAAATTCAGGTTCCCACATATCCAATGGCGAATTGTTAATTAGAATTCTTCCGCTACCTGATCTAATTCTAGCTCTAGCCACGGCCTTTTTCCTCTTACCAACCGCGAATACTATTTTTTCTTTTTTGACATCGGTCTCGTTCTTTTGTTTTACCATCTTTTCTTTCCACCCAAAGCAATAGATAATTCACCGAGTGTTATGCTCTTTGTCTTTAATCTACTCACATCAGCTTCCTTTATCTTTAGAAATTCTTTCTTTTTAAATTCGTCAGGTAATCCTATCCAAACCCTTAATCGCTTAAGTGCTAAACGTCCTTTCTGTTTCTTGTACGGAAGCATACCCCTAATTGTTCTTTTCAACATACTGTTTGGTTGTTTTGGATAAAATGGACCATGAATTGGGTCACCACGGTGAATTCTTTCTAAATAAAAGTTTTTTGTGTATTTAGGATCTCCTGCAAATATAGCTTTTTCAATATTCACGATATGTATAGTTTCGCCTTTTAAAAGTTCTTTTGCTATAACTGTCGATAACCTTCCGATAATTTGACCTGTAGCATCGTATATTTTCATTCAAATCAACTCAGTATTTTTACATTTGTGCCTTTTGGGTTTCTCTCTACCAGCTCAGATATACTAATTGCATTTGATTTCGTTTCTTTTATCTTTTTTAGTGCTGGTTTTGAAAACTTCCACGCGGATATTGTAACAGGTTTTGTTAATTCCCCATAACCGAGTACAACTCCCGGAACAATAACAGTTTCACCTTTTTCAGAAAATCTTTCAATATGCGCTAGGTTTACTTCAACCCTTTGTCGTCTTGGTTTGTTCAATTTTTCTGCAATATCCTTAAGGAAAGGACTACTCTTTTCAAAAGATTTTTTTTTGATATATTCAACTAGATCTTTCAGTAACGGATTTGTTGGTCCGGTGCGCTTTGACACATCGCTACACCTCTAAATTCAAGATACACATTAGAATAGATAAACATATAAAAGTTTCATGTACTTTAAAAAATAAAAAAATAAAAAATTTACTGGACTTATTTTTTGCCGAACCAGTTCCATAACCCTAATACCAACAATACTACGCCTACTAGATAATGTGCGTATACATGCGGTACTACTAGAGAGTTTAATGGCATGCCTGGCGCGACTAATAGTACTAAAAGTCCTAGTACTACCAATAATACATTTTGCCATTCCATTCCTTTTCCTGCCATATTTATCTTTTAAGATGTTTGTGAAACACTTAATAAAAAGCTTACTTTGCTACTTTAGAGTGGTCTATTTCGGGTTTTGGTGGTCTGTATAAGTAATCGAATACTTCAATTATTCTTTTGGCCAAATAGGAATTAAACTTAATTCATAAAGATAGAATATGTTCGGACATTTTTGCATAATACTATTTCAAATGCCATTCCTCTATTAGAGTTAGCATAAATCGATATTTCATCCATCTCTGTCATCCTTTAATTTAGGGAATTCAAAACCGAGTTGTTCAAACAATTTTTTTTGCTCTGTAGCCTTTTTTCTTCTTTCAAGGGTCTTTCTTGTTCCCTTTGTTTGTCCCTCTCCTTTTTCGAATATACTACCACGAGGCAAAATTGAACAAAAATCCCTTAACAGGTAAAAGAAGAAGGAAATAATTTATTCTTCAGAATCAGAGGCTTCAAGTAATCTTGGCATGTCGTCAAAACTAAGTTGAAACTTCCCTAATTCACTTCTTCTTTTTCTTCCAGCTTTTTTTCTTGCCAAAAATTTTTTTGTACCTTTTGATTTTTTCCCATCTTTTAAATAGATATTTCCGGGAGGTAATTCAGTCATTTTTAGCCACTCATCACCATGGTAAACATCAACACTGTTCAATATATCGTAATCGGATAACATTGAATAAAATTGAGCTACTTGGATATAATGAAGATCTTTGTCTCCTTCTATATTTGCTCTAGTTATATTCATTTCTTCTAGATATTCTTCCACAACGCGTCGAAGAAGAGTAAAATACGCGTCATGACACGACATTGCTTTGACTTCCCTATGAACAGAGCCAATTGGGACCAAATGTGTTCTTCCGTAATAATCTCTGTAAAGTAGGTTTTTTGATGATAATATTCTAACAAAAAACTTATAAGACATTCATAAAATATGTTGAAAGATAAAGTTAAACAATTATTCTCTTCAGTAAAATATTATGCAACATGCAGACGGGAATTAATATTACATAATATCCAGCGTATCCAAAAGGGCCTTAATTGGTACTAAATCAGGGTGATTGGGATTAGTGGGTAATGATATCATTAATCCAGATCCAATCTCACTATCAATTTTATCGGAGTAGCTGGGATAAAATAAAACTATTGACGCCCTGTACGCCATCGATAAATTCCTATTTCTTCTTCCCCAAGTTCTCCTTCAACTTTAACTTGTTTCAAGTCAGGTTTGAAGTGATAACAGTCAGGTATATTGTATACTTTCAACTTCTCAACTAAATCTTTCCAGCTAACATTCGAATATCCGCGTGTCATGATTCATTTGAAACAGTTGATATATTTAAGCTTTTTTTGATTGCACCAGCCGGGATTCGAACCCGGATTGCAAGCTTTTTCTTTTATTGGGAAGCTTGAGTCTTGGCCGTTGGACCACTGATGCATGAAATCTATTTATAAACTATTATTTCTATAATTGTAGTTCTACGTGATAAAATGAAACTTTCTTTTTTTGGTGGAGCAGGTGAAGTAGGTAGGTCGGCCTTTCTTGTTGATACAGGAAACGAGAAAATTCTACTAGACTATGGCTTAAAGGTTGATGCATCACCACCAACATTTCCTCAATCTGTCACACAAAAACTTGATGCTGTTATTTTGTCTCATGGACATTTTGATCACATAGGTGGAGTACCAGTTCTTTTTGCAAAAGGGCAAAACTGTCCTGTTTTCGGAACAGAGATAACATCACATTTTTCAAGGGTTTTACTTAATGATTCTTTGAAGATTGCTAGCCAGGAAGGTTATAAATTAGGATATAATTCTGAACATATTAAAAAAACAATAAAACAGTTTAGGCCCGTCGAATTCCGAAGAAACTTCAATATCGGAAAAACGAAAGTCACACCCTATGACGCTGGACATATATCAGGATCTATCATGCCTAGATTAGAGAACGAAAAATCCGTTCTGTATACAGGAGATTTCAAGACTGAGGATACGAGGCTGATGAAAGGCGCTGATCTTAATATTGAAGGTGTCGATGCCTTGATAACAGAGACCACATATTCTGACAGGGAACATCCTAACAGAATAGAGGAAGAAAGAAAATTTGTCGACTTTGTTAATGGTACACTTGATAATGGTGGGGTATCACTGGTTGCATGTTTTGCAATATCAAGAACTCAGGAATTGCTTTTGGTGCTGGATGAATACGATATTAATTATCCCATTTACATTGATGGTATGGCATGGGAAATAACTAAGATTATAAATTCATATCCAGAGTTGCAGAGGGAATATCAAATGGTTGAAAAAGTATTGCAAAGAACTGATGCTCAACCAGTCGGCAATCCCTCCAGAAGAAAAAAAATCATAAAAGAACCTTGTATAATTATTAGCGGTTCAGGCATGTTGTCAGGTGGGCCCATGGCTTATTATCTGAAGAAATTGCATGATAGCGAAGAAAGCTCTCTTTCATTGACTGGGTTTCAAGTTTCTGGAACGCCAGGATCGCAATTACTAGAGACTGGTAGGTTTAACAATGGGGAGATAGATGTTAAACTTAAAATGAGATATAGGAAATTTGATTTTAGTTCTCATGCCTCGCGTTCTGAAATATTCAAATTGATCAAAAAAATCAATCCTGAAAAAATATTCTGTGTTCATGGAGATAAAACTGAAGTATTTTCTGAGGAATTGAAAAGAGAGCATGGTCTTGATGCTTTTGCTCCTCTGAATGGAAGGAGTTATGAGTTATAGTCACCCATAAATCTAGTTTCTTACAAAATTACAGTAAGATTTAAATATTAGTATGATAAAATATTAGTATGACTATAAATTCAGTAAGTAAAATTGGTCCCAAAGGACAAATAGTATTGAAGAAAAAACTAAGAGATAGGCTTGGACTAAAAGAGGGTATGCTAGTTGAAGAAAGATTGTTATCGAACGGAATACTCATAAAGCTTGTTGAAACAGAAAAAATCCTTGAGGATATGGAAATAATTGCCAAGAAAGTGTCAAAGAAGTGGCCAAAAGATATTGATTCTGTCGAAGCTGTTAGGAGAGAGAGAAGATGAAGGTATTGTTGGATACTTCATGTCTTGTCTCATTTTTTCTGATGGATGAGCACTACAGTAAGGCAAAAAACATACTTGAGAAAATCATTAAAGGTGAAATTGAGAGTTTAATATCAGCCTTGTCTTTGGTGGAGCTCTGCGGAGTAATTAGAAGAAATGTAGATGAAGGAGTAGCAAAGGAAGTTCAAAACAAAATGAACGAGCTAATTGAAAAAAATTTGATCGGTGTTGTTCCTTTAAAAATTTCTGACGCATATAAAGCAAGCAATTTAGCTATTATAACAATGCTAAAGGGTGCTGATGCGATTATTGTTCAAGCATCAAAAGAATATAATGCTGAACTCTTCACTTTCGACGAAGAGATAAAAAAGAAGGCAAAGGGGCAAACAGAATTCTTTGAAGTGTAATTTTTTGCGCTAATCCTGAGAAGATATTTTGTGTTCATATCCTGTGGAGATATTTTGTAGAGATAGAAAGACTGCAATTAATTCAGGATAGGACAAAATACAATGTATTCTCGAGCATCCGTATTTTGTGCATATGCTTGTTGCATTTGAAGACTTACGAAGCGGAAAACCAACCACGCCAATAAGGCCAGAAGGGATAGAAATGGAAGGGATTTATGAAATTATAGCAAAAGTATGTAGAAGAGCTCAACCAGATGGAGTGGCATATCATGATGCAAAATTTTTCTTAGGAGTATTATCTGATTTCACATCACGTTCCAATATGTTCAGTGGCGTTTTTGATACACAGGTTTATAACTTACAATAAATAGTAGTAAAGAATATTCAAATCACGTTTCAGTTTCTACAAACTGCATTTCTTTCTGCATTTACTACACCAAGCACGCCTATCTTTCAAACGTGATAATCCATAAGCATTACAAAACCAACACTTTCTACCATGTACATACATTGCATTTTTTCACTTGAAATATTGATCTCGTTAAATAGATATTGTGCAGGTTAAAAATTTTTTGAAAAATGCATTAGTTGTTGGATTGAGATTATATTTAGCCGCCTATATGACAATTACTGTTGCTGCCCTATATGATGATAGCAAAACCTCAAAACTCAAACAAGATCGACCATCACAACTCGAAATTCATAAATACAAAATTACAATTGACGAAGAAGAAAATTATCTTACATTAGTCGGTGAAACTCATCGTTATAATAAAAGAGAATCTGAACTTGCAGAACGCCTCGTTAATGAACACGACAACATTGCTAGTGAGGGTAGTAGCTCTTCAAAATTATCTTTAGGAGATTATATTTATGCGCTTTCTCTTGCCATCAGCTCTTATCCGTACACTCTCTATTACGTGTGGGGTAGTGGAAGAAATTACGACTCTATAACTGACATAGCTGTGAAAAAAGGCTATAAGGTATACAATATAGATGAAAATCCATTTGAACACATGTCACCTGCTGAGAGGTCCTTGCTACTCGGCGATTCTACTCGAAGTTTTATTATAGCTCCTTTAGGATATTTTCATGGGTATAAGGAAACTCCTTTTATTGCAATCGATTCACCGCCATTCAAAGAATTCATGATCGATGAAAGAGATCCAATCATTGCAAATGCCATAATAGCGATATTGCGAGAAGATGATGTTGATGATTTACTGGCTAATATCGGTAGATCACATTTAAGTGGGGTTGTAGAAAATTTATCAAATCAAGCTGAGATTAAAGAGGTTAAATAATATATTTACTACTAAATAGTAACATTTATATACTAGGATTGTCACTAATAAGTAATTATGAGATTAGAACCCCGAGAAATCATTCAAACCTGCTCTAACCATTACAACATATGGAAAGAGGAGGCTTTGAAGGCGAAGAGCCCTGAGGAATCGAAGAGATTTCTTGATAAGGCCTTCTTTTGGTTAGAGCTTCAGAGTAACCTTCTGATATTATGGACAATTGAGCAGTCAATGGGATTGAACCCTAATGTAAAGATGAAGTTGGCAGAGGCACAGTTTAATGTCAACAAGAAGATTGTGGATTATGCTTCGAGAGTTTTGAAAGAGATTGAAGAGTAAAAAATCATAAATAGATTCTAAACATATATAATTCTTATGATTGAAATTGACGGTTCTGCTGGTGGCGGTCAGCTTCTTAGAACTGCACTGAGTCTTTCAGCTTTGACATCATCTCCTTTCAAAGTCATAAATATAAGAAAAGGCAAAGTTAATGCTGCGCCTGGTTTGATGCCACAACACATGGCTGGAATAGAGATAGTGGGGAAATTTTGTAATGCTGAAATTAAAGGTCTGGAACAAGGCTCGTTAGAAGTGGAATTCTTTCCACAAAAACTGAATGCCAAAGATATGAAAATTGATATTGGCACAGCTGGAAGCGTGGCGTTGCTCTTGCAAACTCTTCTACCTATATTAATATTTTCAAAAGAGTCTACCAAGCTTTCTATTATTGGTGGAACAGAAGTAAGGTGGGCACCTACCATACAATATTTCCAACGAGTTTTGCTTAATAATTTGAAAGCTATTGGTGTGAATGTGGAGGTTGACGTTCAAAGACATGGCTACTATCCTTCAGGAGGAGGTAGAGTTATAGTTAGAACAAATCCCACTAAAAGACTGAAATCGCTTAACATTTTGGAAAGGGGAAATATACACGGAATAAACATAGAATCTGCCTGCGGTTTATTACCACCAATGGTTGCTGATAGACAGGCGAAAGCATCACTAAACACTTTGCGAGAACATTTTCGTGAAGCTAAATACTCGGTCGTTCATCAAGTCGATAGGACTGATAGTACTGGAAGTTCTGTCACATGTTATGCTATTTGTGATAAATCAGTAGTAGGTGGAAGCGCATTGGGAGAAAGAGGGGTAAATGCTGAGAAAATTGGGGAAATGGCTGCACAAGAATTGCTTATGTCATTGAAATCCAATACACCTTTCGACAAATATATGGCTGATCAGTTATTGATATTCCTAGCTTTGGCTCAAGGCACTTCTGAAATTAAAGTTGAGAGGATTACAGATCACGTTGTAACGAATATAAAAGTCATTGAGAAATTTTTACCTGTTAAATTCAAGGTTGGTTATACAACAAATATTATTGCTGTTGATGGTGTCAACTTTAGTATCGTTTGATTTTATTTTGCAAAACCTTAAAACCTTAACCTCTTATTTACAGTATGTTTGCTTGGAGGTCTATATATGGGAAAAATACTTAATCTAGCTGCATCTCTAATTACTCTTACTGCCTTACTTGTCAACTGTGGTAAAGGATCAAATTCTACTCCAAGACCCTCCCAGTCTACTCAAATACCACAATCGACCACTGTAGTTTTAACTCAAATACCTCCTAGTTCAACTTCACAGCCACAAACTGGAGGAGGCGATGTTGCATCCACCTATCTACATGCAAACGGACAAATTGTAGTTCAACACAGCCAATGCTTCTACTATGTTATTCCTCAAGGTGCGACAGTCTTCGGATTGACTGAAGCTTTCGAAGATAACTACATTGTTTCTAGAAATTTGTTACAAGATCCTTCGAGAATAAGAGCAGGCGATGGTCTCACAATATGTCCTTTAGGGACTGTCATAGAATATGTAGTTGTTTCTAATGATACCTTATATTCAATATCTAGGAGATTTGATGTGGCTTTAGACGACTTAAGACGGGCAAATGGATTATATCCCACCGGTCATCTTATTTATCCTGGACAAAAATTGTATATACCCCAATAGGATTTTTGCCTTATTAAACAAATAATTACTCGAAATACCTAATTACTATTAATGTCATTAGACGCTTTGTTCTATCCGAAATCTATTTGCTTAATTGGCTCTTCACGAATCAGAGAAAGAGGAAATCTAGTTTCTCCAGAAATTTTCTCAAAAATCATGAACAACCTCAGAAATTTCTACAAAGGAAAACTTTATGTTGTTGATATCGTAAAATCCACCACCCTGCCTATTGCTGATCTATACGTTGTTACTCTACCAGAGGAAGAGACCCTAAATTTATTGAAGGATTTCAGGTGCAAATGCTGCATAATTCTCCCTGGTAATTTTACCCAAAAAACACTGCTTAAACAAAAAATGAAAGAAAAAGAGATCAGATTCCTTGGACCAAATTCTGTCTGCGGTGTTATCAACACGCAAAATGGACTGAATACTACTTTCGAGAAAGGTATTATGCCTGACAAAGGTAATACATCTTTCATTTTGCAATCAGGGGGTGTTGGTGCAACAATTCTTGATTTTTCTTATCAGAGTATCACTGGTGCTGATAAAATCGTGTGGATCGGTAACGCATGGGATATTGGTTTTACTGAACTATTAGAATATTTGAACAGGGAAAAATCTACAAAATCTATTGGCATGTATCTTGAAGGCGTACAAGATGGGCAAAAATTTGTTGAGACTGTTAAAAAAATCAATAAGCCAGTTGTCGCATTGAAGGGGGGTGTGACAAAAGAATCTGGAAGAAGGGCAATGACGCACACCTCTAGTCTAGTGGGGTCACCTGAGATATATTCATCTGTGTTTAAACAATTAGGTATAGTAGAAGTAAAAGATGTTTCAGGCCTCTACGAAGTTACCAATATTCTTTCTGAAGAAAAATCACTTTCAGGAGATAGGGTTGCTATTGTTTCGAATGTAGGCGGACCGGCAATATTGGCAGCTGATTATGTTTACTTGGCTGGATTGAAACTTGCAAAGCTTAGTGAAGAAACGCAAAACACAATCAAAAGAAAATTTGTAGAAATTGAGCCGATAAATCCAGTTGACCTAATAGCAGATGCAAATAGAGAAAGATTGGAGTTCTGTCTCAAACATGTTTTAAAGGATAAAAATGTCGATTCTGTCTTGGTTATCACGATGCTGAAGAGTTGCCTACTAAAACCGGAAGAAACTAGGGTGATAGGAAAGATAATTAAAAGCTTCAAGAAACCGATCGTTTATTGTGTGCCGGCTAAAGATGACTGGAGATTCGTCAATGAAGTGATGAAGAAAGAGGGAGTTTATGTATTTGATGATTTGAAGAATGCAGTTTCAGCATTAAAATCAATGCACGAATATTTTATGTCAAAAAACAAAAAATAATAAGGGGATCATGTGCTGAAAGATTTTCTATCCGTCGATGATCTCAAACGGGAAGAGTTATTTGAAATATTTGATCTCTCGGCAAAACTCAAGAGACAACCTGTAGTTTCACTCCTCAAAAACAAGATGTTCTGCCTTTATTTCGAAAAACCTTCTACAAGAACAAAGATGTCTTTTGATGTAGGCATTAAACAGCTAGGTGGTGATTTGTTCTATTTTGATCCTTCTGTGAGTCAGGTTTCAAGAGGCGAAACTATTGGAGATACTGTAAAGGTTATGGAAAGATATGTTAATGCTGGTATTATAGCCAGAGTTTTTTCTCACGACGCATTAACATTGATGGCTAAGACAACCGATTTGCGCGTCATAAATGCACTATCAGATTTAGAACACCCTTGCCAAGTATTAGCTGATTTATTCACAATTAAGGAAAAATTCAAAGACTTCAAGGACATTAAACTGGCTTTTATCGGTGATGGAAACAATGTCTGTAACTCTTTGTTGATTGGATGCAGTAAGATGGGTATGAATATTTCTGTTGGCTGTCCACGAGATTATCAACCTGATGGAAAAATTTTGGAGATGTCAAAAAATTATGCAAAATTAACAAAAGCGCATGTTGAAGTTTTAGATGATCCAAGGAAGGCTGTAAAAGACGCTAATGTTATTTACACTGATACTTTTGTTAGCATGGGTGAAGAAAGGGAAGAAGAGAAAAGGTTAAAGGATTTCTTACCGAATTATCAGGTGAACTCGAAGCTAATTGATCTTGCAGCGAAGGATGTTTTGTTTATGCACTGTTTGCCCGCTCATAGAGGTCAAGAGGTTACGGCTGATGTTTTGGATGGCTATCGTTCAATTGTCTTTGATCAGGCTGAAAATAGGTTGCATTCACAAAAGGCCTTATTAGTTAAGATGTTTGGATTAGAGAAGTGGCTGAATTTGAAATGAAGATGAGAAAAATCATTATTTAAACAAAGCTTCAGAATAAGACGGGAGCTCCTATTATCAAGAAAAATCCCAAAAGGCTTCTAGCTATTCTGGGTATGTCATCTGTCCAATGTATTGTTAAAGCTGTCTCAAACCTGTTTCTGTATATGGAGTGAATACCGTCGATTACTAGGAAAAGGCCGACTGATGTTATGCCAATAAGGTGTGTAACATAAGTCAATCCTATAACGTATCTAAAAGTCCTCATTAATTGATCTGGGAACTCATTAGCAATATTTCCATCCCAAAATATAGAACGCCAAGAAAGAGGGGATTTTAACTTTTCATTTACTAAGTAACTAACCCACTTCTTCACTCCGGTGAAAAAGCCTTTTATCCTCTTGGAGAAGCTAGGCTTCAACTTCTCTGCCGGCTTTTGAGCCATGTTAGTAAATAACTGTTGCGGACTACTTATAAAGGTAACGATTGGCCCATTTTTTCGTCCTGTTTAAAGGATTTTATGGTTTTTTGCTAACTATTAAAGCAATAATATTATATATAACAGCTATTAAAGTCTAAAAAATGAAGAAAAAAATAAAATAATTATTCTAGAGCTTTATTTAAGCTAAAAAGGATACAAATAACTTTAGATTCACAATTTTTTGACAACATTTTCAAAAATTTCAAGTCCCTTGTCAATTTCTCGCTCGGTTATTATCAGCGGTGGGCAGAAGCGCATCGAAGTAAAACCACACCCTAGCAAAAGCAATCCCTCTTTGAATGCTTCGAACTCGACTATGTCCCTCATTCTTTTGTTGGGAAAATCTACAGCCAACATTAACCCTAGTCCCTTGGAATTACTAAGCTTATCAGGATATTTTTCCTCCATCTCTTTCAACCTGTCTAGGAAATAATTGCCCATCTTTTTGGTATTATTCAGCAGTTTTTTCTCCTCAATTATCTCTATAGTCTTAAGTCCAACAGCTAAATCTATCCTATCACCGCCACCCCACGTGCTACCAACAGCACCGGGCTCATTAGGGTCAAAACTAGACGAAGTTATCGTTGCTCCTACTTGCAAGCTTTTAGCTACGGTCATAATGTCTGGGACAACATTATAGTGTTGAAATGACCACCACTCTCCTGTTCTACCCATTCCGGATTGGATCTCATCTATTATTAACGGCACTCCATAATATTTTGTCACTTCTCTCAGATTTTTTATGAATCTTTTGCTGCCGACATTGTAACCCCCTTCCCCTTGAACTATCTCTGCCAGGACGAATGCCACATCCCTCTCGGCTAGGATTTTGTCTATTTCAAACACATTTGGATCTGACTCTGATGTGCAGAAGTCTATAGTAATATTCTGAAGTTCGGGGTAGTTCTTTTTTTGAATTGGTTTGCTATGGGTATAGGTTAAGGCACCAAGAGTTCTGCCATGAAAGGCACCTTTCATCGAAATACCAGGTAAAGGCCCTCTTTGACGGTAAGCGAATTTTATGGCATTCTCAATAGCTTCAGCACCTGAATTTATGAAGAATACTTTTTTCAAAGAGCGAGGCACAATCTTTAACAGTTTTTCGGCTAATTCAGCCTGCTCTTCTATATAAAAATCCTGTCCAGCGATTTTGTGGACGCTTTTCTCTACACAGTCCTTTAAACATTTCATAATTTCTGGATTTCCATAACCAACTGCAGCAGTGCAGACATTAGCATTGAAATCAAGATACCAGTTATTATCAACATCTTGGAGATAGCAACCTTTGCCACCACGAATCACAAGGGGATACGCATAAGTGCCGGGAACTGTATATTTTGCAATTTTTTTGACTATTTTTATTGCCTTAGGCCCGGGAATTTTGTTCACAAATTTAATTTCGATTCTCGATTTTTATAGATTCTTGAACAACAATATTAACTTCAGATTATCAATAAAATGTATAACCGCTTGTTCTACAGCTTTATAACATAATATGATTGTTTCTTAGCTAAAAGTCTATTAAATTCATAATGAAGTTATTTATAACAGTTATTTTATACTATTACTGAGGTACCGTTGCCTAATTCTAAATAATAACTCTACTTTTCTCTAATCAAAATC